>JBDSZP010000147.1:0-20238 GCA_039925065.1 Luteolibacter sp. | reverse complement strand
CGGCTCAGAAATGACAAGGGAAAGCCGCACAAGGTGGCGATCGTCGCGGTCATGAGGAAAATGCTAACCGTCCTCAACAAACTCCTCGCCAATCCACAATTTTCACTTGCATGAAACACCGCTGCTTCAGGGTGTCTTCATAGCGTAACGAAGACACCCTCAAGGGTTGGACTACGAACGGAAGAGGCAACAGCGTGATCGGCCTCCTGTATTGAAATTGACCCTCGTCCGCGTGGCGGTGATGCTACCGCCGTGCGTTCGATTTTAATCACCGGAGGAAATGGCGGGCTGGGCCTTGGCATCGCGCGATATTTCCTCAGCCACGATCCTGAAGCCAAAGTCTGGCTGGGCGTCCGGAAAAACCGTGACCAGGCGGAAATTTTGGCCAACGAATCCGCCGGGCGTTGCCATTTGATCGATCTGGAAGTCACCGACCCAGAAGCTTGGAAAGCCGCCGTCGAAAAAATCGTCGCAACCGACTCCCGCCTCGACGTGCTGGTGAACAACGCCGGGATGCACCGCGATTGTCTGCTCGCCGCGATGCCGGACGAAACATGGCACTCGGTCATCGCCGCAAATCTCGACGCCGTTTTCCACGGCTGCCGCGCGGTGGTCACACCGATGATGCGCCAGCGCTTCGGTCGCATTATCAATATTGCCTCGCTCAGTGCCGTGCTTCCGCCGCTCGGGCAGACAAATTATGCTGCTGCGAAGGCCGGAGTGGTCGCGTTCAGCCAGACGCTGGCGAAGGAAGTCGCCCGCTCGGGCATCACCGTGAATTCGCTGCTTCCCGGCTTCATCGACACCGAAGCGCTCGGGGAAATGGATGCTGAAGCGCGGAAAAATGCCCAGCGCGGCATCCCAATGCGCCGCTTCGGAAAACCCGCGGAAGTCGCGGCGGCGGTTTATTTTCTGGCCAGCACCGATGCGGGCTATATCACGGGCTCCGCTTTGAAAATCGACGGCGGCATTTTATAATTCATTCTCAATCAAAGAAATCATGGAAGGCGACGCACTGCGGCAGAAAATCAAGGAAGTGATGGTTGAAGAGCTGATGCTCGAACAGGACCCATCGGAAATCACCGACGAGATCGCGATTTTCGGCGCGGGTGGACTCGGTTTGGACTCGGTGGATGCACTGCAATTGGTCGTCGGGCTTGAGAAACATTTCGGTTTGAAAATCGGCAATTCGGACGCAGCGAAAGGCATTCTGGAGAGCGTGGAAACGATCGCGAAGGAGATAGAGAAATCCGCCTGAGGCGATCGGTTTCTCCCTGCTCGCATGAAAGCGTTTTTCATTTTCCTGCTGAAGCTGGTTCTGACGGGGCTTTGCCTGTGGTGGGCGTTTTCCCAGGTGAAATTCGACCGCTCGGTTTTCATGAAACCGGGTGCCGTCGATTACCGCTGGCTCGCCGCCGGTGCCGCTCTGGCGGGACTTTCGGTCGTGCTCCACGCCACCCGCTGGTGGTTTTTCCTGCGAGGGCAATCGCTCGCCGTGAGCGTGGGCCGGGCCATCGAGCTGACGATGATCGACGGGCTTTTCAGCCTCGCCTCGGTCAGCGGACTCGGCGGCGATGCTGCGCGGATCATCCTGCTGATGCGCGATCATCCGGGGAAAAAACTCGTCATCGCCTTGGCCGTGATGACGGATCATCTGGCGGGTATGGTGTCGCTCGCCCTGGTATTTTTCATCGTCTCCGCAGCCCGCTTCGACGCGCTGGCGAATCCGAGTTTGCTGGGCCACGGCGTGATCCACTTCGCGTGGTTTTATCTCGGCGGCGGCTTGGCGATGGTGGCTCTGATCTTCATCTGCGCCTCGCCACCGGTCCACCGGAGGATTCATGGAAATGATCGTTTTGCCCGCTGGCCGATGATGAAACGCGTCCCTGAGATTTACGACGTCTATCGAAAAAACTGGCGTCACGCGCTGGCAGGACTGGCCGTTTCGTTCCTGATGCTCGGGGCCTATTTTTCCTCCTACTATTGTGGCATGCGCGCCGTCGGCGGCACCTCCAGTTATTCGACCGTGATTTCCGCGATGCCGGTGATCGACTCGATCAGCGGCATGCCGATTTCGGTTGCGGGCGTGGGCGTTCGGGAAAAATTGTTTGAAGTGCTGATGAAGGACCTCGCTGGTGTGAAGCCGGAAACCGCTGTTGCCGCCTCGCTCGCAGGCTTTTTCTGCAACGCGCTTTGGGCGATCCTCGGTGCGTTCTTTTTCCTGAAAAAACGCGACCGGGTGAGCGTGGCCGAGCTGAAGGCGACCCAGGACGACTGAAACTTGGATTTTTCGGAAAAAGCGGCTTCATTGTCCTTTTGCGCCCGGATTGTCCGTCGTCCTGTAGAAAAACAACATCATGAGCGAATCCATTACCATCGAAGCCCGCGTCAAAGCACCTGTCGAAAAAGTCTGGCAGTTCTGGACGGAACCCCGCCACATCATCCGTTGGTGCGCGGCGTCCGAAGATTGGCATACGCCACGTGCGGAAATGGATCTCCGGGTCGGCGGGAAATTCACGCAGCGCATGGAAGCCAAGGACGGCAGCTTCGGTTTCGACTTCGGGGGCATTTACGACGCCGTGATTCCTAACGAATTATTGGAATACTCGCTGGAGGACGGCAGGAAGGTGAAGGTCGGATTCGCCCGCGAGGATGACGAAACCATCGTGACGGAAACCTTCGATGCGGAGACCGAAAATCCTGTGGAAATGCAGCGCAACGGTTGGCAGTCGATCCTGGATCATTTCAAAACCTACGCCGAGTGGACCGCGCAACCCCAGCGGGAACTCGTCGGCAGTCGGGTGATCGACGCCCCGATTGCGCTGGTCTGGCAGGCTTGGACGGATCCGAAACACCTTGCGAAATGGTGGGGGCCGAACGGATTTTTCAGCACGTTTTCCGATTTTGAACTCCGGGAGAACGGTCCATCGCGCTTCGTCATGCACGGACCGGATGGCACCAACTACGACAACGCACTCGTCTATGCGGAAATCGTTCCCCCTCGAAAAATCGTGCTGGATCACGTTTCCAATCCCCATTTCACCGCGATCGTCACGTTCACGGAACATGGCTCGCGGACCGAGGTGAAGTTCCAACAGATTTTTGATAGCGTCGAGGTTTGTGAGGCGCTGAGGCCGATTTGCGAGCCAGCGAATGAGCAGAATTTCGACCGCATCACGGCGGAGTTGAAGGAAATGGCCGCCGCCGGTGCAACCGATTGCGAGTTTGTGATCATGCGCACGTTCGATGCGCCGAAAGCCGCTGTTTACAGGGCCTGGACCGATCCCGCGCTGGTGGCCCAGTGGTGGGGACCGGACCCTTTTACCTGCCCTGTCTGTGAAATGGATGTGCGGCCCGGCGGAGCCTATCGAATCGTCATGCGCACTCCGGAAGGTGACTTTCCGTTCAAGGGTGACTTCCCGATCCGTGGCGAATTTGGCGAAATTTCTCCGGACCGGATTGTCATGATCCACGATGCCACCGAGCATCCGGCCGAGTGGCATGACATGGTGGACCCGAATCGCGGCGACAACCCGAATCCTGCCGGTAAGATGCACCAGACCGCGACTTTTTCCGAAACCAACGGACGCACCACGCTCACCATCCGCACTCGTTTTGAAACTCCTGCCATCCGGCACGCGATGCACAAAATGGGTATGTCCGAAGGTTGGTCCGGCAGCTTGGACCGCTTGGCGCGCTTGCTGTCCAAATGACTCGTTCGAAAAAGTGCTTTCGCGAAACGCCCTGTATCTGCTAAACGACATTCCTATGAAACACCTTCCAAACATTGCCGGCGGTCTGCTGGGACTCGCCTTCGTCGCCTTCAGCCTGATGTATTTCCTAAAGATGGGGCCCGCCCAACCGCCACCGCCGGAAGGCTCGCCGCCGGCGCTGTTCATGGGAGCCTTGATCCCGACCGGCTACATGGATTTCGTCAAATGCTTCGAGCTGCTGGGCGGCATTCTCACCGCTGTCCCGCGCACCCGGAATTTCGGACTGCTCGTGCTCGGACCGATCATCATCAATATCCTCGCCTTCCACATCTTCCTCATGAAGGGCGCGACCCTGATTGACCCCGTGCTGATCATCATCTGCCTGCTCGCCGTTTATCTGTTGTGGGCCGGGCGCAAAAACTTCGCCGGACTTCTGAACCGCGCCTGATGATGCGGGAATCTGGCACGCTGTGAATTTGATAGCTTGCGTGCGGCATCCCCCGCTCCGAGCTGATAAATTACTGGCAGAGCCTGTCTGAAAAAGGGCAGGGACCGTTCTCCGCCACGGTCCGGCGAATGGCACGAGAACGCGCCCGCCCATGAAATGTTTGAAAATCCGCCCATTCCCAGGCGTTCGCATTCCATTCCCACAGACCGTTCGTGGGTTGATCCCTGCCATCCGTGTTGGCTTACGGGCATCCGGCAATAGACCGGATTTCCTGTAGGGATTTAGCAATCTGTTGCAGATTGCAAAAAACCCATCCACCCGCGAGGGATGGATGGGTGGTTCGGGCGGAAGGGGTTCCGCACTTTAATCAGGATTCCTTGGAAAGGTAATCGCTCACGCCTTTGTGGTCGGGAGTCATGGCGTCGTCGCCTTTTTCCCAGTCCATCGGGCAGACTTCGCCGTGTTGCTCGAAGTGTTGGAGGGCGTCGATGACGCGCAGGCACTCGCGGATGGAGCGGCCGAGCGGCATGTCGTTGACGACTTGGTGGCGGACGATGCCTGCCTTATCGATGAGAAAGAGTCCGCGATAGGCGACGAGTTCGCCGGTAACTTCGAAGTTGCCGTCTTCGTCTTCGACGAAATCACCTGCGAGGACGTCATAGTCTTCGGAGATGGTCTTGTTGATATCGGCGACGAGGGGATAGGTGACGCCTTGGATGCCGCCGCTGTTGCGCGGGGTTTGCAGCCAGGCCCAGTGGGAGAATTCGGAATCGGTGGAGCAGCCGATGACCGCGACATTGCGCTTTTCAAACTCGCCGAGTTCTTCCTGGAAGCGGATGAGCTCGGTAGGGCAGACGAAGGTGAAGTCCTTGGGGTAGAAGAAGAGGACGACGTATTTTTTGCCTTTGAACTGCTCGAGGGTGAAGTCCTCGATGATGGTTTCGCCTTTGACGGCTTTGGCGCGGAAGTTTGGAGCGGGTTTGCCTACGAGAACGGACATGGTGTGGTGGGATGGATGGGAGTGTTTGAAAAACAGACAGGAATGTCTGTATCACGCCGGAACAGACAGGAATGTCTGTGCTACGGATACATTAAAAGGCCGCGCGGGCTTTTGGCCCGCGCGGCGTTGCGGTAATGTTCCGGGGTGAACCGGGCAAGACCTATCGTTTGATTTTTCTCAGGAGAGACGTGCGGCGAGCAGCTCACGTTGGAAGATGAGTTCCTTCGGAAGGTGGTCGTAGAGGTCGATGAAGAGTTCTCCCTGGCTGACGAGCTCGGCTTTCCATTCGGCGCGGTTGAAGGCCATGACCTTGTCGTAGCTTTCCTTGGTGAAGCCTTCGAGGCCTTCGATGTTGAAGTCTTCGAACGCAGGGGTCCAGCCGATCTGGGTTTCGTAGCCGGCGGCGGCACCGTTGCAGCGTTTGAAGATCCATTCAAGAACCCGCATGTTTTCACCGTAGCCGGGCCACAGGAAGGAACCGTCGTCGTCCTTGCGGAACCAGTTCACGTGGAAGAAGCGCGGCAGATTGGTGAGGTAGCGGCGCATTTCCAGCCAGTGGCCGAAGTAGGCTCCCATGTTGTAACCGCAGAATGGCAGCATGGCCATCGGATCGCGGCGGACTTTTCCGATCGTGCCTGCGGCGGCTGCGGTCATTTCCGAACCCATGGTGGCTCCGACGTAAACACCGTGGCTCCAGTTGAAGGCTTGATAGACGAGCGGCATGGTGGTCGGGCGGCGACCGCCGAAGACGATGCCGTCGATGGGGACGCCGTCCGGATTCTGCCATTCGGGATCGATGGTCGGGCACTGCACGGCGGGTGCGGCGAAACGGGAATTCGCATGGGCAGCGTTGCGACCGCAATCGGGAGTCCAGTCTTTGCCGGTCCAGTCGATGAGGTGGGCGGGCTTTTCCTTGGTCATTCCTTCCCACCAGACGTCGCCATCGTCGGTGAGCGCGACGTTGGTGAAAATCGTATTTTCCTTCATCGACTCCATTGCGATGGGATTGGTGTCGTAGGCGGTGCCGGGAGCGACGCCGAAGAAGCCGGTTTCCGGGTTGATGGCGTGCAGTTTGCCATCGGCGTGCGGCCACAGCCAGGCGATGTCATCGCCGACGATGGAGGTTTTCCAACCGGCGTCCTGATAGGATTTCGGCGGGATGAGCATGGCGAGATTGGTCTTGCCGCAGGCGGATGGGAAGGCGGCGGTGAGGTAGGTTTTGGTGCCATCGGGAGCATGGATGCCGACGATGAGCATGTGCTCCGCCATCCATTGGTGCTCGCGGGCGATGTTGGACGCGATGCGCAGGGCGAGGCACTTTTTCCCGAGTAGGGCATTGCCACCGTAGCCGGAGCCGTAGGACATGATCTCGCGGGTTTCCGGGAAATGGACGATGTATTTGTCATCGTTGCAGGGCCAGGTGGTGTCCGCTTGGCCGGGTTCCAGCGGCGCTCCGACAGAGTGGAGGCAGGGAATGAACTGGCCGTGGCCGTCGCGCTTTTTCGGGGTGACTCCGGCGCTTTCGTCTTCGAGGCGCTTCAGGACATGGGCACCCATGTGGCACATGATCCGCATGCTGACGGCGACGTAGGGACTATCGGAAATTTCCACGCCGATCTTGGCGAGCGGGGAATCGAGCGGACCCATGCAGAATGGGATGACATACATGGTGCGGCCCTTCATGGAGCCCTTGAATTTCCCAGCGAGGATGACTCGCATTTCCGCTGGGTCGTACCAGTGATTGGTTGGGCCTGCTTCGTCGGGACGCTTCGAACAGATATAGGTCCGTTCTTCGACACGGGCGACATCGGATGTCGTGGAGCGGGCGAGGAAGGAGTTAGGACGTTTGGCGGGGTTGAGGCGGGTGAATGTGCCTTTTTCAACCATCAGGGAGGTGAGGCGCTCCCACTCGGCTTGTGATCCATCGCACCACTCGACGGCATCGGGCGTGCAAAGGGTGATCATGTCATTGACCCATTTTTGCAGGGCCGCGTGGGTGGTATTAGCTGATGTGCTCATTGCAGTTGCATCTAGGCAGACCGGAAGTGTTTTGGCAATCTGATGCGGCAAATGGACCGGGATTTGCCAGAAAATGCGGAGGCGGGTGATTAAGGCTGCTTGAACTTGTATATCCCCGGAGAGGTAAATGGCATCTGGCTGATTATAGGTATATCGTGATCTAACGTCATTTCGGAGCTTGGGAAGTGGCCTCCGCATCTTTGATCATCAAACCATAAGATGATCGCCGCAGCGTGTGGAAACCAGAACGCACTCCACTCGTGCAGCGGGAAATGCCAGCGTCATGACCTCGCGATAGGCGTCCATCTGTCCGGCATAGCGCGCGACCAGCTCACCAATTTCATCCACGGCATCGGTCTTGAAATCGATGACTTTCACGAGCGTCACCGCACCGGATGAATCGCGGTGGATGTGCAATCGATCGATTACTCCGCTGAGCCACTTGCCATCGAGCAGGGCATCGATCGGCTGTTCCCGGAAGAGCTCGATAGCCCGGCCGTTGCGCTCAAAAATGGTCCTTACGTTAGGAAATTCCAACAGGGCGGACACCATTGCGCCCGCATTGCTTCCTGATAGGGTAGGGGGTTGTTCGTCCACCCAGCCGACCTGTTCGAACGCCGCGTGCACCTCGATTCCAAAGATCGCGCTGGCTGTCGGCCGGGCCATTGCGCCGTGGCTTTTTTTCGTCGCGCTGGGGGTGGTACGTTCGCGACGGATGGTGCGTTCACCAAGTGAGAATTGCGCGGTCCGTTCGGTTTTTTCTGCGAGCAGAGGAACGTTTTCCATCCAATCCGATGAGCCGACCTGAAAGATAACTCCCGGTTCTCCATCCGATCCGACAGAAGTCGCCAGCCAGTTCGCCAGCGATGGTTTGTCGGAATCCTGGGATGCGGATGGCGACTCTAGCAGAACATGGAGGCCGCGCTTGGAACGGGTGAGCGCCACGTATAACATGCAAAACGCTTCGTAACGTTGTCCCATACCCCACTTCGCTTCCGCGTCACTCATTTCTGGTAGAAGCTCGCGGGCCCACTTCGGCGGTGGTTCCGTGATCCAACCCGGGCCTTCCGCGACGTCGAAATGTTGAGCGGATGGCACTCCGTCATTCGGGACGTCCGGCAGGATCACGACATCGAAGCCGAGTCCTTTCGATTTGTGGATCGTCATCACCTGAACCGCCGCCACGCCGGGGCTTTGGGAAACCGTAAGCCGCTCCACCCAGTCCGCCGCTTCCCTGGCAGTCGCGCCGCCTTGAGCGTCCAGGCCTGCGAGAGTCATGATCACATCGCCAGCACGTCGGCGTCCGAAATCCGACCAATCCGCCCAACAGGTTTCCACGACTTCCTCGATCATTCCTGCGAAACCCAGTTCGGAAGCTCGCTCTAACAATCCTTCCCAGGCTGATTGCCAATACTCGCCGAACCGCATTCTCAGTCCGCTGGCGAGCGGCGACATCTCCACGACCTCCTGCGCGAACGCGTCCGCCGGATCGGCCAGCCACTTGAGCAAATGCCCGAGCACGATGCCGACCGGATGATCCTTCGCCGGTTCGCGCTGGCCTTCTTCGATCACGTCGAATCCATTCGCCCGCAGATGGTCGGCGACCTCGCGGACTTTCGAATTACTCCTCACCAGCACGCCGCAGGTCATCGCGCGTTTGCCCACATCAAGTTCAGCTAACAAATCGCTCAGCCGGACCAGCCGCTCCTCCCATTTCCCCTCGACCACTTCCACTCGCGCCTCGCCGCGTTTGGCTGTTCCTTTTAATTTTTCGGCAGGGAAATGGTCCAGCCATTCCCATTGCTCCGCCGCCTCGCCGAAAAATTCCTTCATCGTGGAAACGTCGCCGCAGACCTTGTTCACCAGCGCCAAGACCTCCGGGCAGGAACGCCAGGATTCAGCGAGTGACTCGATTTTCAGGTCGCCGGCATAGCGCGTCATCACGTCGTCAAACAAACTGACTTCTCCGCCACGCCAGGCATAGATCGCCTGTTTTTTATCTCCCACGATGAAGACCGATCCATCGCCACCACCCGCCGCTTCATCGATCAGTGGCAGCAATCCGGTCCAGTCCGCACCGCTCGTGTCCTGGAACTCGTCCAGCAGCCAGTGTTCATATCGGGCATCCAGCCGGAAATCCACCGCCTCGCGCCGCAGCCGTGCGTCCTCACTTTTCACCCACTGGCCCATGAGGACTTTCACGTCATCGAAGCCAAGCAGTCCCCTACGGCGCAATTTGTTTTCACAGAGCGCGTCGTAAATCGAAACCACCTCGCGAACCGCGCGCGTCCTCGTGAGCGCTGCCGCCATCTCGCAGCGGGCTGCCAGATTCACGAGATCACGCAGTGCGTCGCCGGATGGGCCGGCGACGAGAAACTCCTTATAATGTTTCACTCCCATCGGTCCGTTAGCTTTGGATGCGCATTTCATGATGCTCTCCATCAGCCCGCTCGCACCGCCCAGACTGCCGCTGCCGATGGTGTGGTTCGTCAATGTTTCGATCACTTTTTCCAGAGCCGCGCGCTGCCGTTTGTCCGTGTAATCGATGCCATCCAGCCCCCGGGAAACCCGCGCGGCGATGGCGTGTTTCTGCTTCTCCCACTCGGTCCGGTCCACTCCTGATAGGAAATCAGGGCCCCAATCCAAATTCTGCTTCGCGCGGAAACGTCCGTGCCAGGCTTTCACGAATTCGCGCAGGCTGTCCTGCACGCCCTGTGATTCCTTGCCGATCGTCGCCCGTCGGAACGCGTGGAGAAATTCCTCGCCGCCGTCACCTTCCAGCGCTTCGCCCAAGATTGCCGCCAGAATTTCATCCGCCGCCGCTTCCGCACGAGGGCCTTCCAACAGATCGAACTTTCCGCCGGTCAGGCCGAGTTCATACTGGAACCCTCGGACCACTCGCGAGAAAAAGCCGTCCATCGTTCCCAGCGTGAATCTCGGCAGCGATCTAACGACCCGTTCCAGCGCCTCGCTGAAATCCGCGTCCGGCATCGCCAGATCATTCCGCAATCCGGCTGCCTCGGACGATTCGCTGGCGGCTTTGGCCAGTTTCGTCAGCACCGAGTCCGCGAATTCGCCCGCGGCCTTGCGCGTGAAAGTCAGTGCCACGATTTTTTCCGGAGCCACCCCGCGAGCCACCAGACCGATCACGCGGTTTCCCAGTTGAAAGGTTTTTCCCGACCCTGCCGAAGCAAGTATGAGCAGGTTCTTCGCGAGGATATTCATCGTTGGACCCAGCTTGGCCACATCATCGAATTTCGGAAACCCTGAAGTTTTGAAAAACGACCTTCCGTCTGGCCAAAATTTTTTGGGTCCATAGGTTTCCGCCATGTCTTTGGCAGCAGTGATTTTTGATTTTGATGGAGTGGTGATTGATTCCCACCATGCCCACGAGCGTTCGTGGTTCATGTTGGCGGATGAGATCGGGATGTCGCTCACCACCGAGCAGTTTACTTCCACTTTTGGCCAACGGAATGAGACGATCCTTCCGTTGTTAGGCTGGGCGGAGGAGGGTGACACAGCGCGGATCAAGGAACTCGGGGATCGCAAGGAAGTCTTGTATCGCGAAATTCTGGCGAAGGAGGGAATCGAGGCGCTGCCGGGGGTGGTCGCACTTTTGGAAAATCTCAAGGCGGCGGGAATTCCCACGGCGGTCGGCACGTCGGCGCAGCGGAAAAACATCGAATGCGCGTTCGCGCTTTTGGGAATCGACCATCTTTTTCAAGACGTTGCTGCGTCCGAAGATGTGAGCCGGGGCAAGCCGGACCCGGAAATTTTCCTCAAGGCGGCAGCCAAGCTCGGCGCAAATCCCGCGCAGTGCGTGGTGATCGAGGATGCGCACGTCGGCCTCCGAGCTGCCCGGGCCGCAGGGATGAAATGCGTGGGAGTGACGACCACGCACCCGGCTGAATCTCTTGCCGCAGAAGCGCCGGACCGGATTGTGACGACGCTGGAAGCGCTTGATACAGCGGCTTTACGTGCGCTTTGGTGATGCTCGGAAGGGAGGGCGGATGGTCAGATCTGCGCAGGTTGTGATGCGGGTTGCGTGGCTGAAAACGGGCGGCGGCCTATCGTCGAGATCCGTCCAAACCCATGAAAACTGCTGAAGCTCCTCCTTGTGCAACCACCCCGTCAGCACCGAAATCCGGCCTTGGGTTCGAGCGCAATTTCGCATCAGTGGAAGTGTCTCCTTTTGACGAAATCGACTGGAATCTTCGCACCGCCGAAATCACGGATGATCAGGGAAAGGCGATGTTTCGTCAGGAAAATGTCGAGGTGCCCAAGGCATGGAGCGAACTCGCCACCAAGATCGCCGTTTCCAAATATTTTTATGGCGATGCCACGGTCGGCAACGATCCCAGCAAGGGCGGACGTGAGCACTCCGTCCGGCAGTTGATTCACCGCGTGACGCGGACGATCACGGATTGGGGAATCGCGGATGGCTATTTTTCCGACGAAGACAGTGCGGAAAATTTTTACGCCGATCTCACCTGGTTGTGTCTTCATCAATACGGCGCCTTCAATTCACCGGTCTGGTTCAATGTCGGACTCTATCACCAATACGGTGTCGGCGAACACAGCGGGGAAGGGAACTGGTATTGGAATCCTGAACTGGGAAAAGCCGAACGCGCACCGGGGCAATACCACTATCCGCAGGCCAGTGCCTGTTTCATTCAGGGCGTGGAAGACAATATGGAGGACATCATGCGCCTGGCCCATGCCGAAGCGATGCTGTTCAAATACGGTTCCGGCACGGGAACGGATCTATCAACCCTGCGCTCCAGCCGCGAAAAGCTTTCCGGCGGCGGTCGTCCTTCAGGCCCGATGTCCTTCCTCCGTATTTACGACCAGGTGGCGAATGCCGTGAAATCCGGTGGCAAAACCCGCCGCGCGGCGAAGATGAACACGCTCAAGGATTGGCATCCGGACATCGAGGAATTCATCGAAGCGAAGACGATCGAGGAAAAGAAAGCATGGGCGCTCATCGAGCAGGGTTACGATGGCTCCTACAACGGCGATGCTTATGGCTCCGTGATGTTTCAAAATGAAAATCTATCAATCCGTGCCACCGATGAATTCATGCAGGCAGCCGTGGATGACGGCGTCTGGTGGACGCGCCGCGTGACCGATGGCGAACCCTGCGAGAAAAAGAACGCACGTGATCTGTTGCGGAAAATTTCGCTAGGCACCTGGACTTGCGGTGATCCGGGAATGCAGTTCGATTCCACGATCCATACCTGGCACACCTGCAAGGGAAGCGGCCGCCAGCACTCGACGAATCCCTGCTCGGAGTATCTTTTTCTCAATGACACCGCTTGCAATCTCGCCTCGCTGAATCTGGTGAGATTCAGGAAAAGTGATGGTGAATTTGACGTGAAGCGCTTCCAGAAAGCCGTGCGTATTTTTATCGTGGCTCAGGAAATTCTCGTTGATCGCGCCAGCTATCCGACCCAGCCCATCGCCGAAAATTCCCACGCCTTCCGGACGCTTGGGCTTGGTTACGCAAACCTCGGTGCACTCATCATGAGCCGTGGACTTGGCTATGATTCCGATGAGGGACGGGCGCTGGCGGGTGCCATCACGGCGCTCATGACCGGCAATTCCTATCAGGTCAGTGCCGAGATGGCGGCAATCGCCGGTCCGTTCCCATCCTACCGGGATGCCCGCTATGGCACGGTGCAAAATCCGCCCGCACCATCGAACGAACCGTCGATGCTTGAGGTGATTTCCGCCCACCGGGACCATGCGTATGCATTGGAGGAAAACGCCGTTTGCAAGCCGATCATCGAGGCGGCGCGTGTTGCTTGGGATCGCGCGCTGGATGCCGGGCGCAGTCATGGATTTCGCAATGCCCAGGTCACCGTGCTGGCCCCTACCGGCACCATCGGATTTCTGATGGACTGTGATACCACCGGCATCGAGCCGGACATCGCGTTGGTGAAATACAAGCTCCTTGCCGGCGGAGGCATGCTCAAGATCGTGAATCAAACGGTCCCGCCAGCCCTCAACCGTCTCGGTTATACCGCGGATCAAATCGCGGCCATTCTGCTGCATATCGAAAAATGGGACACGATTGAAGATGTCACTGATGAGCAAACCGGCGAGGTGATCGCCAGCGGATTACAGCCCGCGCATCTTCCGATTTTCGATTGCGCCTTCAAACCCTACAAAGGCACCCGCAGCCTGCACTATCGTGGCCACCTGCTCATGATGGCCGCCGCGCAACCGTTCCTATCAGGAGCCATTTCCAAAACCGTCAATCTCCCGGAAAGCGCTACGGTAGAGGACATCATGCAGACCTACATTGAGGCTTGGCAGCTTGGCCTGAAGGCGGTCGCCATCTATCGAGATAGCTCGAAGCGCTCCGCCCCGCTCAATACGAAAATGACGTCCGATATGGGCGGCGGTGTGCCACAAATCACCGAAGACATCGCCGCGCTGGTTCGCGAAAACGAAGCGTTGCGTAATCAACTTGATAGTAAATCCCGCCGCACGATGCCGGACACGCGCATGTCCCTGACACATAAATTCGAGATTGCAGGGCATGAGGGATACATCACCGTGGGACTCTATCCTGACGGACAGCCCGGAGAGCTTTTTGTCCAGATGTCCAAGGAAGGGAGCACCATTGGTGGGCTGATGGATACCGTGGCGACGCTCACGTCCATCGCGCTTCAATATGGTGTGCCGCTTGAGCAGATGGTCAAAAAATTCGCCTATCAACGCTTCGAGCCCAGTGGCTTCACCGCGAATGCCGACATCCGCACGGCTTACAGTATCAGCGACTATGTTTTCCGTTGGATGGGTTGCCAATTCATCCAAGGCTATCGAAAGGCAACCTCTCCCGATGCGGGGCAGGCTGATCTGCCGATGCCCGAGCTTCCGGAAATGGAAAAGCGCGCCATCAACCGTCCTGTTCCCGAACTGAGTCTGGCAGAAACACAGCCTCAGGAGAGTGCCCGTGTCCAAACCGCTCTCGGCACCGCCTACATGGGCATCACCTGTTCGAACTGCGGCTCTGACAAGGTGATCCGCGCCGGGGCCTGCGGCGTCTGCACCCAATGCGGCACCAGCCAGGGATGTAGCTGATTTTCCAAATTTAACTATCTATCAAAAATTGCATGAACATGACTTCCATTACCGCAGCCGAACTTCCACCGATCATCCAGGGGGGCATGGGCGTGGGCGTTTCCGGATGGCGGTTGGCCCACGCCGTTTCGCAGGCAGGCCAGCTCGGCGTGGTCTCGGGTACGATGCTGGATGTGGTGATTGCCCGCACGCTTCAGTTGGGAGATGAGGGCGGGCACATCCGCCGCGCTTTGGAAACTTTTCCCTATCAGGCGATGGTGGATCGCTTGCTGAAGCGCTATTTCATTGATGGTGGAAAAGCTCCGGACGCGCCCTTCAAGTCCACGCCGATGATGGCGTTTCCGCCGTCGACTCCGTCATTGGAACTCTCCGTGCTCGCGAGTTACGCCTCAATCTGGCTGGCGAAGGAAGGTCATCAGGGAAAGGCCGGGATCAATCTGTTGGAAAAAAGCCAGCTTCCGACGATGGGCGCGCTTTACGGTGCGATGCTTGCCGGAGTGGATGTTGTCCTGATGGGCGCCGGGATTCCACGGCAGATCCCGGGGATTCTGGATCATCTTGCGCAGGGTCTAACCGCTGAACTCCGCCTCGATGTCACCGGTGCGGATAAAACCTTTGTTCTTCATTTCGCTCCGGATGAGTTCTGTCACACGCCGCCGAAGCAATTGAAGCGTCCGCTGTTCCTCGCCATCGTCTCATCGTCGGTTCTCGCGGAAAACCTTCGCCGCAAGGCGTCGGGGAAAGTCGATGGATTCGTCGTCGAGGCATCGACGGCCGGTGGGCACAATGCCCCGCCGCGCGGTGCGATGCAGCTCAGCGAAAAAGGCGAGCCGATTTACGGGCCGCGTGATGCGGTCGATGTTTCGAAATTCCGTGAAATCGGCCTGCCGTTTTGGCTGGCTGGCGGATACGGAGGCAAGGGAAAGCTCCGCGAAGCGCAGGCCGAGGGCGCGATGGGGATTCAGGTCGGGACCGTCTTCGCACTCAGCGAGGAATCAGGATTCGATCCCGCGTTGAAATTACAACTCGTCGATGCGATCCGCCGCGACGATCTGGAAATTTTCACCGACGCCAGCGCATCGCCAACAGGTTTTCCCTTCAAAATCGCACAGCTTCCGGAAACTCTATCTGATCCCAAGGTTTACGAACATCGCGAACGTGTTTGTGACCTCGGCGTGTTGCGGGAAACCTATATGAAAGAAGATGGCAGCGTCGGATTCCGCTGCTCCGCCGAGCCGATCGATATCTACGTATCGAAAGGCGGCGACCCAGCGAAAACGCACGGCACGACCTGTCTTTGTAATTCGTTAGGTGCTTCCATCGGTCTTGCACAACGCCGTTCGGACGGAAGTGTCGAGGCAGCGCTGATCACGCTCGGTGATGACATCGAGAGCATCCGCGCATTGCTGCCAGCCGAAGGAGGTTTCTATCCCGCCAGCAGAGTGATCGAGGAGCTTCTTGTTTGATCGAAGGAGCGCCGATATTCTATCGGCTGAGTCAGGCCGACATTCTGTCGGCCGGCGGACAGGATGTCCGCCGCACTCAGCGCTCAGAATGAACGCGCTCCTTTTCAGGTTCGACGGAGGTTTCGGTAGTTATTATTTTTGTGCATCCCCGAGACGAGAGTCCGCCAGATCGAGTTTGTAAATGATCTGGTTATAATCGTAACGTGGTGTCGGATTGGTATTTCCTGAAAATGTGGCGGTATAGGTTCCCTCGAACCAGATGACCTGTGCGCCATCGGTGGCGAACTCGGGATGCTGCAAGGGATTGTAAAAGGTATAGTGATCGTGGGTGACGATCTTCACGCTCTTTCTCCACGGTCCTTCCGGTTCGGGGGCTTCCGCGTAACGGATTTCCCCAAGATAGGAGGTGCCGCCTTCCTCACTGAAGATGCTGATCCACTTTTTGCGCCATGGATTCCATGATACAGAGCCGTTGTGCGCCTTCACGGGTTTTCCAGATGTAGCGTCGGTGAAGGCGACGTCGCACTTTACTTCCTGATAGGTTGCCGGGTTTTTCCAGCTCTCATAATCATCGTTGATACGCAGCGTGGGAGTCGCTTGGCCAAAGTAGAGTGATCTTCCATCGCGGAATGCATGGCCGTCAGGGAAGAGCTTGGTGGCATCAGGAAACGTGAGGACTTTTTTGAATTCTTGAGTCGCGGGATCGAATTCGCAGAGTCCGCGCTCGGAGACATCCATCGGCTTTTTGATCTTCGAGTAGGTGGCGCCGAGATGCTCGTTTCCTGACTTGTCCTTGAGCGTGACCAAAGCGCCTAACCAAGTCGGACCATCTCCGGGGAATCTGGCGATTTCTTTGACAAATCCATCATCGGCTTGGAAATATTGATAATCGATCGAGTGATCCGGATCGCAGCCGACTTTTCCCGGAAGAACGGTGGTGGCAAGGGTGGTGTGGAAATTTCCCAACGGGTAGCTCGGGCGGTTGGTATCGCCCCAAAGCCAGAACATCCTTCCTTGGAAAATGGCGGTATCAACGCTGTCGCAGCCAAGCACCTGGGCATTTAGATTGGGCTTCTCGCCGGGTAGGACCATCCCGAGACGAGCACCGTGAACGTAACGTCCGCCGCCTGTTAGTCGCTGGATTCGTATGGCGATGTTGATGCGTTTCATCTCGATCGTGGCGTGTCCGTCGGCGACTGGCTTGAGTCGTGTGCCGCGATTTCCGAAACGATCCGCTTTCATTTCATAGCCCGGGCCCGAGACATTGAACCACACCTCCTGTCCCATCAGCCCGGGTTCATCGAAGGCGACCAAGCCGGCGTTATCAGTGTATTCCACGATGTTGTTCACCGTTTCCAGACGGATGAGCGGAATGGGGCGCTTGGTGTCGGTATCGATCACCTGGATCGCGAATGGTTTCGCCGAGGCATGGGCAGCGAAGCCGAGAAGCACGATGAGGAGCCTGCGTGTCATGGTTTTCCCACTACGCCGGACGCAGAAGATTCATTCGAGAAAAAACTTCCTGACAGTGTCCTGAAAATGCCTGAGCGTTCGTCGTATTGTTGAAACCTGATCAAAAGACATCATGAATACACAATCATCATCGAATGGATATCTGCTGCTTTTCCGGGGCACGGATTGGCATAAGGAACTCTCGCCGGAGGAAATCCAGCGCATTATGGGTGACTGGGGCACTTGGTTCGAGCGCCTTGGCGAACAGGGAAAACTCGCTGCCGCAAGCCCGCTTGAAAACGAAGGTCGCGTCGTCTCCGGAAAATCCAGGACCGTGGCTGATGGCCCTTTCGCCGAAGCGAAGGAATCCATTGGCGGCTTTTTCCTGCTGAAAGTGGAAACCATGGACGAGGCGCTGGAGATCGCGAAAAATTGCCCCGCGCTTCCCTATGGTCTAACTGTCGAGGTTCGGCCGGTGGCTCCCTCATGTCCGGCCGCCAGGCTACTGGAGGAAGCGAAAGCCCACTCCATGGCTTGAATCGGTGACTGATCCAGAGGAACAGAGTCCGGAGATCCCGCGGCTGACGGAGCACCTTTTCCGCCATGAAGGCGGGAAGCTGGTGTCCGCTCTGACGGGGATTTTCGGGATCCATCGTCTGCAATTGGCGGAGGACGTGGTTCAGGAAGCCTTGGTTCGCGCATTGCAAACCTGGCCCTACTACGGGATTCCCGCGAATCCAGCGGCGTGGTTGATGCAGACGGCGAAACACCGCGCGTTGGATTTGATCCGCCGGGAAAAACTGTTTTACGAAAAGCAGCCGGAGATCGCGGCTTCGTTGGCGCGTTTGCCGGAGGACGGCGATACCCCGCAGTTCGACGATGAAATCCGCGATGATCGGCTGCGTTTGATTTTCGCCTGCTGTCATCCCCTGATTCCGCAGGAGGACCAGACGGTGCTGGCGTTGAAAACACTCTGCGGATTCAGCATTGCGGAAATTTCCTCCGCTTATCTCAGCAGTGAGGCCGCCATTGCCAAACGATTGACCCGCGCGAAGCAGAAGATCCAGGAGACCGGAATCTCATTCGAAATTCCTTCAGGTCCGGATCTGGCTCATCGGCTTGACGGTGTCCTGCAGATAATCTATCTGCTATTCAGTGAGGGATATAAGGCGTCCAGCGGCGGAAGTGTGGTGCGGGAGGATTTATGCCACGAAGCTATCCGGCTCGGCACGTTGCTCGTCTCGCATCCTGCGACCGATCAACCACGGGTGCATGCCTTGCTCGCATTGATGCTTCTCGATGCCGCGCGGCTTTCTGCCAGAGAGGATGAAAAGGGGAATCTGCTGCGGCTCAAGCATCAGGATCGCTCACGCTGGGATCGGGCGATGATCGGGCATGGCTTGCTTCATCTGGCTCGCGCGACTTCAGGCGATGCCATCAGCGAATATCATCTCCAGGCGGGCATCGCCGCATGCCACTGCACCGCAGCGGACTACGAGGCGACTGACTGGCCGCAAATTCTAGCGCACTATGATCGGTGGGTTCAAATGAGCGATTCGCCGATCGTAGCCCTCAACCGGACAGTAGCGTTGGCGAACGTTCAGGGCGCGCGGGCCGGTATCGAGGCAATCAGCGTCATGCCGGGTCGGAAACAACTGGAATCCTACTATCTTCTGCACGCGGTTCTTGGTGATTTCGCAGAGCGTTTGGGTAATGATCGTGAAGCTGCGGCCCATTTCAGAAAAGCGCTCGAACTGACAGGCTTGGAAACCGAGCGGTCGTTCTTGGCGGAGAGATTGCTTGTTTGCGAATCGACCGCGTCCGGGGCTTGTTAAGCGTCATTGGCCGGGAGACACGGTAGTTTCTCGAATCGAGGGCGGTGATCGGGATGGTGGCGGATCCCGCGAAAAGGCATGAGACGCGATCCTCGGTTGGTACCGAAGTACACTTTTCGTAAAAATTTGAGGTTTTAGTACACCGGGTTCAAAAAATGGCCAGAATTCCGTGCAATTGCGGAGGATATTTTTAATAATTTCGTTTGGATCGTTAAGATATCGGCCCGAATTATATACCGTAAACATTGACAATAAGCGGGTAAGGGGATTATTATGAATGGTCAAAATTTCCCTTGTGGTTCAAGTGTGTTTTAGTGTATCTATATCGGCGCTGACGCGATTGCCAGTAACGCCAATGAGCACAGACGACCAAAAGCATAAGGGTTTCACCCCTTACAAGATGGACCCGAAGTTTCGGGTTTCCATCCCGACGGCTTGGCGTCCTGAGGCAAATGAGCCTTTGTTTCTTCAGTTCTCGATGGCGCACGAAATGCCCGTCGTGAAAGTGCTCAGCGAGAATGCTTATGATGAGAAGGTCGCCCTGATCAAAGGGAGCTCCAAGACGCCTGCCGAAAAGAACCAATTGCTCGGCAAATTGGCGATGCTCTGCAAAGAGGTGACTCTGAACGATCAGGGCAAGCTTCTCGTTCCAAAAGATCTCAGCGAAAAGGCCGGCATCGCTGCCGACTCCGAAGTGGTCCTCGCCGGTCGCGGCAATTACTTCGAGGTCTGGAGCAAGGCGAACTTCGATATTGTTCTCGCGATCGAATCCCGCCCTGTCGAAGAAGACGACCTCGGAATTTTCTAACTTTCCCACCACTTTCCCACCACACACCCAACAGCAGGAATGTTGTTCACCCCACCAACTCTGGCACTTGACGCGGTCCGCAATACAGCGGCTCCGGCCGCTCTCGCGCATGCGCCAGAGTTGGGACTCTTTTCATATGGATGCGCGGAATTCCTCGGGACAGGAACCCACGCATCATTGCTAACGGATTCACGCACCGCTCCTGGCTGGTTGTCGGGGCGTGGTCCGGTTGCTTTCATGGCTGGGCGCACGAAGTCCCTCGGGACAGGGCTTTTCGCGCTTTTTCAAACGATGTGCCGCACTGCTCCTGGCTGGTTGTCAGTGCGGTCATCGCAAATTTTCGATCAAACGCAGGATCATGCGCTCGGGACAGCACAAGATTTTGCCGATCATACGGACGTCCGCACC
>JBDSZP010000146.1:0-10858 GCA_039925065.1 Luteolibacter sp. | reverse complement strand
AAACTACGCCGGCATGTTCGGCCCGACCACTGGTGACCAGATTCGCCTCGCCGACACCGAGCTTTTCATTGAAGTAGAGCGCGACCTCATCGCTGAAAACGGCGGCTATGGCAACGAAGTGAAATTCGGCGGCGGCAAGGTCATTCGCGATGGCATGGCGCAATCTCCGCTCGCTCTTGATGCCGATTCGCTCGATCTCGTCATCACCAACGCCGTGATTCTCGACGCCGCCCACGGCATCATCAAAGCAGACATCGGCATCAAACACGGCCGCATTGTCGGCATCGGGCATGCGGGAAATCCACTGCTCCAGGACGGCATCACTATGACCATCGGCGCGGCCACCGAGGTCATCGCCGGTGAAGGTTGCATCGTCACCGCGGGTGGTATCGACACCCACATCCATTTCATCTGTCCCCAACAGATCGAGCATGCCATCGCTTCCGGTGTCACCACTCTGATAGGTGGTGGCACCGGCCCGGCGCACGGCACCTACGCCACCACCTGCACGCCGGGGAAATGGAACATTCATCGCATGTTGGAGGCGGCTGAAGCATTTCCCGTCAATCTCGGGTTTCTCGGAAAAGGAAATTGTTCCTCGCCGGAACCACTGCGCGAACAGGTCCTGGCGGGGGTGATCGGTCTGAAACTCCACGAGGACTGGGGCACCACACCGGCCGCCATCGACACCTGCCTAACGGTTGCTGACGAGTTCGATATCCAGGTCGCCATTCACACCGACACTCTGAACGAAGCAGGTTTCGTCGAAAGCACACTCGCCGCTTTCAAAGGCCGCACGATTCACACCTATCACTCCGAAGGCGCTGGCGGCGGTCATGCTCCCGACATCATCCGCGTCTGCGGCGAGGCAAATGTCCTGCCATCGTCCACCAACCCGACGCGCCCGTTCACCTCCAACACCATCGACGAGCATCTCGACATGCTGATGGTCTGCCATCACCTCGATTCACGCATCCCCGAGGACGTCGCCTTCGCCGAAAGCCGGATCCGTCCCGAGACGATCGCCGCCGAAGACCGCCTCCACGACCTCGGTGCGATTTCGATGATGTCATCGGATAGCCAGGCCATGGGCCGCATCGGTGAAACCATCACCCGCACCTGGCAGACGGCGCACAAGATGAAGGTGCAGTTTGGAAAACTCGAAGGTGCGAGCCACCCCGCTGCCGACAATTTCCGCGCCCTCCGCTACGTTGCCAAATACACGATCTGCCCGGCCATTACCCACGGCATCGCTCATGAAGTCGGCACTATCGAAGTCGGAAAACTCGCGGACATCGTCATCTGGAAACCCGCCTTCTTCGGCGTGAAACCGGAAACCATTCTCAAAGGCGGTCTCATCGCCTGGGCCAACATGGGCGATCCTAACGCCTCCATTCCCACCCCCCAGCCCACCATGTATCGCCCGCAGTTCGGAGCTTTTGGGAAAGCCATCGCCACCACCTCCGTCACTTTCGTAAGCGCCGCCTCCCTCGGAGCCGGCTCACTCGATGCACTCGGACTCACCAAACGCCTCGTAGCCGTGAAAAACTGCCGCTCCATCACGAAGCGCGATCTCCCGTTCAACGACTCGCTGCCAGAAATCACCGTCGATCCCGACACCTACACTGTGACCGCCGATGGCGAGCAACTCCGCTGCGAGCCGATGGGCGTCCTGCCCATGGCTCAACGGTATTTTCTGTTCTAGCATCAGAGATGCCGGGGGGAGCGGCGGCACTCTGGCTCACTTCACCCGCTTCAGGGTCGTGCCATTGTCCGCCATCTCCTTGCCTTCCATGATCGCCTTGCAGGTGGCGGAAATCGTATCCGCCCCCTCGAAACGAATTGTCATCCCGTGCATGTGCGATTCCTTGGCGGGATCGATGGTGCAGCACGAGCTGTCGAAATCGAACGTGATTGATTTGTCGTCCGATGAAACCACTTTCATCGCCGGCCGGTTGCCCAGCATGCAGTAGTGGGTGGCCGCCAGCTTGCCGTCCTTGTTGTCGAAATACATCGTCACCATCTCGTTGGGCGTGCCTTCGAAAACGCGTTCTTCTAACACGCTGCCCGCCGCGATCAGGCGGAAGCGTATTGCCATGTCCACGGGGCCCTGCCCCATGTCGGTCTTGCCCGTCCACGTGCCGACGAGCGTTTTCATCCGCTCGAATTCCGGGGAAGCGGGCTTGGTATTGGCTGTCTCGGCCGCGATTCCGCAAAGGGAAAGGGCGAGCATCATGGTTGCTGAAATGATTTTTGTTTTCATGATCGTGGTAGTTTTTGAGTGTTCCGAACCGTTCGGTTTCACCCATACAACGAACGGGCCGAGGCGCACAGGACAGCTTGGACCAAATTTCGTAACGGACCGCGAAATTTATTTCGCCCGTATGCAGCGGTTGCCGTGCGTGCGAGGCCGGCTGCGTCTCAGTTGCTTGGGGCCGGCGAAGGGTTTTCGTCCGCGCTTGGGCGGGACGAACACGGGCGAAATGAATTTCGCGGTCCGTAAGATGGGCGATCGACTCAATGCATTGATTCGGCATGAGTTCTGCTCAAGGGGCGGGGACCCCATGCACCTGATCCATCGCATGCTTTTCCGCGAATCCGATCTGCCGCCCGAGCTGCGGGTGACATTGAGTGCCGAGCGCCGGCAGTTTCTCAAGCGCCGTTGGCGGGGGATCGCGGGTGATGGAACGGAGTTCGGATTCGATCTCGATGCGCGTCTCATCGATGGCTGCGTCATTTTCCAGCAAGGAGGGAATGACTATATCGTTCGGCAACTCGCGGAGGTGGTTTACGAAATTCTGATAGATAGTCCGGCGCAGGCTGCGCTGGTGGCTTGGAAGGTCGGGAACCTGCATATGCCCGCCGAGATCCTCGAGGGTGCCATGCGGGTGTTGCACGACGAGGCGATGGCTCAACTCCTCGAGCGGGAAGGCTGGGAATATTCCGAACCCGAAGTGATTTTCACGCCGATGAAGGCGATGGCGCACCCCTGAAACTGGAGCGCGGAATTCATTCCGCGCGAAATATGTATATCTTCCGAAATGTCCTCCGACCCCATGCTATGGCTCCTCCAAGCCAATGACACCGCCTATCCGTCCGGTGCTTATGCGCATTCGTTCGGGCTTGAGGAGTTGGTCGAATCCGGGGTTGCTAGCTCCCCGCAGGAGCTTGAGGATTTTCTCGAAAAACAGATCCTACCCGCGCTGCTCACGTTTGAAATTCCCTTCTTCGCCCGAGCCCATGCCGCAGCGGTTTCCGGGGATGCGGAGAAATTGTTGGAGCTGGATTGCGAACTCGACGCCTGGCGAATCCCTGCCGAACTCCGCGATGCATCGCGCCGGATCGGATCGCAGCGGTTAAAATTGTTAGCACAACTGGACCCTTCGCCGCTGAATTTACGTCATCAGGAAATTTCACCGCGCAGCCATCATCTGGTGGTGACCGCGTTGGAGCTGTCCTCGTTGCCGGTTGCACAAGCCGCGCGCGCTTTTGCTTTCCAATCCATCGCCGGTCTGACCGCCGCTTCGATGAAACTCATGCGTATCGGCCAGACTTCCTGCCAACAGATTTCACGCCGCACGCTGATCAAGCTCGGCGGCGAAATCGACGCCGCACTTTCCCGTGAACCCGACGGTTGGTTCAACCCGCTTCTTGAAATCGCCTCACTCCGCCATGCCCGCGCCCATGCCCGACTCTTCATTTCCTGAAATCAGAAAACGTCCATTCCGTCTTGGTATCGGTGGCCCGGTCGGCTCCGGGAAAACGATGTGCGTTTTGCGCCTTTGCCAGTGGTTGAAGGATGAAATCTCGCTCGCCGTGATTACCAACGACATCTACACCCGAGAGGATGCCGAATTTCTGTTACGCGAAAACGTGTTGCCGCTGGACCGCGTCACGGGTGTGGAAACCGGTGGCTGCCCGCACACGGCCATCCGCGATGATACGAGCATGAACATGGCGGCGGTGATCGACTTTGAAAACCGCCATCCGGATTTGAAACTCATCCTCATCGAGAGCGGTGGAGATAATCTATCCGCCACGTTTTCGCCGGAACTTGTCGATGCCTATATCTATGTGATCGATGTGGCGGAAGGGGACAAGATCCCGCGCAAGGGCGGCCCCGCCATCCGGACAAGCGATCTTTTGCTCATTAACAAAACCGAGCTAGCCCCTTATGTCGGAGCCGATCTCGAAGTCATGGCCCGCGATGCGAAAATGCAGCGGGGCCAGCGTCCGTTTCTTTTCGCGGATTTGAAATCGGAAAAGGGAAAAGAGGATCTCCTCGCCTGGCTGAAGCATGAGTATCTGTTTCTTTGAACGGACCGCGAAATTTATTTCGCCAGTCGAACTTTCGACTGCTACGAAGACTTGCGAAATAAATTTCGCGGTCCGTCCGATGGCACACAAAGGCATACATGATCGAGGCTATCTCCCTCACTGGGATTTTAAAAACTCGGTGCAGGGGATCACCTTCCGTTTAGCAGATTCGGTTCCCGCAGGCGTCGTTGCTGAATGGCGTCAGGAGCTCCAATTGCAATTAGAGCGCACGGATCCTGAGTTCATCAGGAATACGAGTGTCATTCTTCACCGGAAAATTGCCAAATACGAGGACGCGGGTTATGGAAACTGTTTGTTGGCGGATTCCGAATACGCAGGAATCGTCCAGGACGCATTGATCGCCGGTCATCAGGTGGCTTACAAACTCATCGAATGGTGCATCATATCGGCCATGGGAGATATTGTGAAACGTTGGAAGGCTGGTAGTGCGATACAAATCAACCGGCTGTTGGAACGAAGCGGTTCGATTTGGATGCGCGATTATCACGATCGATTGATCCGGGATGAGGATCACTTTCGTGATGCAAGGATTTACATCAGGAACAATCCGGTGAAGGCGGGGCTTTGCTTGAAGCCGGAAGAGTGGAGGTTTTCGAGTGCCGGGGCATCGTGGGATGCTGAAATCAGTGGTGAAAATTTCAAACTGGCGAAATAAATTTCGCGGTCCGTATTTATGAATGTTTCCGGCTCCTCGCTCAGCGGCCATCTGCATCTCCGATGCGAGTGCCGGGCGGACGGCGTTCCGATGATTTCCGAGCAGAGTTTCCGCGCTCCGATTCATTTGAGCAAATCGCACATCGATCAGGGACAATTGGTGCTGAGCATCGTGAATCCCACCGCCGGTTTTTTTGATGGGGATCGTTTGGAATCGGACGTCCACGTTGCCGCCGGGGCGAAGCTGGTGCTCAGCACTCCTTCCGCATCGCGCGTCTATCGAACCCGCTCGGGAATGGCGGCGGTGAATTTTCAGAAATTCCGCGTGGAGGAAAACGCGTCGTTGGAATGGATTCCCGAGCCGTTCATTCCACATGCCGGAGCGCGCTATGCCCAGCAGACGGAAATCGATCTCCACCCGACAGCGAGTCTGTTGTTTTTCGATTGGATCGCTCCCGGCCGTGTGGCGATGGGAGAAATTTTCGCTTACGAGCAGCTTCGTTGGGAACTGGATCTGACGCTTGGTGAAACCCTGATCGCCCGAGAGCGCTACCATCTGCGCCCGGACGATCACAGCTTGGAAGCGCTGCGTGCGAAATTTCCCGCCGCCCATTATCTCTCGGTTTACGCGGCGGGGGACATGGCGAAAAACTGGCCCGCCGCGGAGTTGGACGCGCTCAACAGCAATGATGTCTATCTCGGCCACGGTCCGCTGACCGGTGGAGTGCAGGTGATCCGCGCGCTCTGCCGCGATAGTCTGGCGGCTCGAAAACTCATCGAAACGCTGCGTCCGCTGCTCTACGCGTCGGCCGGTTTGCAGCCGCCGAATCTCGGCCGGATTTTCTGCTAACGCGGGAAAAGCAAAAGGCGCGGATTCATTTCTGAAATCCGCGCCTTATACATATCCCCTCCCGCGTGGGGTAGCACTGCAATTGTTGCAAACCGGTTTCCCCCCGGAACCCAGTTTGCATGCGGCTCGCGCGAGGTTGCGCGGAAACTAGTCAGAACTTTCGAAGTTGTAAATAACTAAGTTCTTAAAATGATGAACATGCAGGTAGGATTTGTGTATGAGAAAGTCGACACGAGTGGGAAGAATTTGAAACCGCCAAGTTCGCCACATAAGCGACAAATGGGAGCCGGTGAAACCCGTTTGCGTTTCGCACTATTGAACTCTCCCTGGTGTCGGGACTGTGCCGACGCGGTCAGTCACAAAAATAATGCAGCAGCGCTTCGATTGAGCCGTGGCCATGGGCGCTTTTCGTGATGAGGCCGCCGTTGCTGAGGATTTTCTCTTTCACATCGGCGACGGCATTGGAGGGGCAGGCGGTCATTCCGGCGTTGGCGGAATCGAGCATTTCCAAGTCGTTGTGGCTGTCTCCAATGGAGAAGCGACGGGTGACCGGAAGCTGGTAGTGGCTGGAGACATGGCTCAGGGAGCTGCCTTTTTGGAAGTCGCGGTGGCCGAAACGCAGATAAATGGAGTTCCGCTGCCACGAGAAATGCGGTTCCGCGCCGATGATCGGCCCGATGTGATCGACGATCCATTCCATTTCCTCCTCGGTGCGCGAAATGATCCCGGCGGGTTCTCCGTCCATTTCGATCCACTGGGCGCCGGTATGTTCCCCGATCTCGTGGCGGAGATGGGCGAGGAGTTTTTTCGAGCGCTTGAACAGACCGTGGATTTCCTTCTCGCAGCGCTGGTTCCACTTCGTTTCCGGCAGCCAGCGGCCAAATCCATTGGGGAAATAGACCTCACGCTCGCGAGCGACCACCCAGTCCGGGAGAAACGGGAAATGGCCTTCGATGAACCCTTCCACCATTTGCGGCATGGAGCGGCCGGTATTAATCCCCCAGACGACTCCCTGCTCTTCGCGGAGGATGCGGATGAGATCGAAAAACGCGACAGGGACCGGTGGCGCTCCGGAGGGATGATGGAGGGTTCCGTCGAAGTCGAAGGAGAGAATCGCGGTGGCGGCGGGTGGTGAGGGAAGTGGACTCATCGGTTTTATAGGACTTATACGACCTATTTCTTCAGTGCATCACGGCACCAAGCGAGGGACATCAGAGCATAGCCGGTGCCATAGGCCTGATGATAGTCATAGAGCGGATAGTCCCACCAGGAACCGTCTTTTTCCTGCCGTTCCAACAGGATGATGGCGAGTTTCTCCGCATAGGCAGCGTGGGTCTCCTTGGGGAGGAGCCGGACGGATTGGGTGAAATAATAGATGCCGTAGTAATAGAAATAACCTGCGATGCGGAACTGCCCCTCATGCGGTACCGGACGTTTTCGGACGTTGCTGAGAAACCCCTCGCGGGCGAGAAAGCGATCGGCCCAAGTGGTGAGAACTTCGTCGGTGACGGCTTTTTCCCCGAACACGCGGAGGGCGGCGTTGCAGGCTTGCGATCGGCCGAGCGAACCAGCAGGGCGGTTGATATCAATCCGTGGGCGCATCCGGTGGTTGAACGAATACACGTAGGAAAAATCCGGGGTTCGCTGAGTGTTGATACCGGCGATGGCGTGTTGGACGAGCTTGTCGTTGAGCTTCACGCCCATGACGCTGCGGGCCTGATCCATGGCGAGCAGCACGGTGGCGGTGGTGAAACAAGTCGGAATGCCGGAAGGTTTTTCGGTCCTGAGGTCGTCGAGATCGAGGTAACCCCAGCCGCCGTTGACGTCTTCGTAGCGGTCAACGAGTTCGACCTGTTCCTGGGCGAGGCGGGTCCATTCGGTTTTTTTCGCGGGATCGGTTTCGCGCTGATAGAGCCGGGAAATGGCGCGGAGTCCGTAGGCGTGACCCCAAACGTTATAAGTTGTCGTCTGATCGGCGCGGCGGAGTTTCGGCAGCTCGGAAGCGGTCCACGCGGCGGCTTTTTCAATGGCCGCGTTCACTTCCGGGCGGGAGTCCGCAGCATCGATGAGCCCGGAAAGCGCGAGGCCGGAAGCTCCCGCCCGGTAGGCGTGGTGAGCGCCGGGAAGGGGAGCGTAGATATTGAGGTCCTTGGTGTGGGTGGCGTTGCCCCAGGAGCCGTTCGTATTCTGATGCGTGACGAGGAAATCGACGCCACGGGTGATGGAGGCGTTGATGGCATCCACGGTGGCTTCCGCATGGGCGATGGAAGCACTGGTGGCGAAAACGCAGAACCATCGGACGACCGCTTGGATGAATTTGGGCGGTTGCATGGATTCTCCCCGGCGGTTTAAAATGGGAACGATTCTCAAGGAACGAGAACGACCTGCCCGATCTCGAGGCCGGAGAGGATTTCGGTTTCCTCCTTCGAGACGCGACCGCGTTTCACGCTGCGGCGTTCGGTTTTTCCATCGGCGAGTTTGACCTCCACGGTCCAGCCGCTGGCGTCGAAGCTGAGGGCTTTGTTGGGCACGACGATGGCTGCGGGCTGCTGATAGGAAATCATGCGGATCTCCGCAGTAGTGCCGGTTGCCGGGGTGATTTCCTTGGGCCAAGTGACGGAGAAATCCGCGCGGTAAGTGCCGTCGGGGCCTGGAGCGGCGGCGAGTTTGAGGAGTTTGATCGGTATTTCCAAATCCTCGCGGCCGGCGAGGGTGGCGGTGCCGACCAGATCGGGCTTGAGGGCGCGGAAGCTGGCTTCATCGAGGAATGAGATGAGGCTGAGCTTGGAGCTGGCGGGGACGAAAGTGGCGAAGGCGTGGTGGGCTGGCGGGCGTCCGTGGAGAACCAGCGATTTGGCGAGATCCCCGATGGTCCATTTGCCGTTTTCAATCGGGCCGTGATAGAAAAATCCGTCCGCCGGAGCTTTGAATTCGAACTGCGTGCGATCGGCTTCGAGTTCGGTGAGAGTGTCCTTTTCGCGCTGGTGGGCGGTTTTCAGGGCTTCGAGTTTGAGCTTTTCCAGCTCGATGGAGCGGGGGATTTCCACCTCGGCCTTTTGCAGGTTGATGGCGGTGTCGCGCTCATTGTCAGCAAGGGTTTTTCCTTCACGGGGAAGGGAAACTTCGAGGGTGCGCTTGTGATCGAGCATTTCCATGCGCAGCGCGAACTCTGCAGCGGCGACGGCGTCCTGCTGGCGGATGAGGATGATTTCCTCGGTGTCTTCGGTGACGTCGTCAGCCTCGTACATTTTCGAGAGCTGTTTGAGTTCCTCTTGTTGGTTGGAGAGGATCTGTTGGCCGCGCTTCAGGCTCTCCCCGGCGGTTTCCTCGGCGGCCTTGCGGCGGGTTTGGGTGAAATAGGCGTTCTCCTCCTTGGCGATTTCCGCCGCGCGGCGGGAAGCTTCCAGCTTGTTGGGGGCGGTTTCCTGAAGCTGCTTCAGGTCGAGTTCCGCTTGGGCGAGCGTGAGTGTGCTGGCGGCGAAGGCTGCGCGGAGATCCGCGAGTTTTTTGTCGATGTCCTCCGGATCGAAGCGGACGAGCACGTCGCCCTTGGTGACCTTGCTGCCGTGATCGGCGAGCTGGAGGATTTCAAAATCCGCCCATGCCTTGGGGCTGAACTTCAGCAGCATACAATCGCTGCCAGGAAGGGCGGCGGCAGGGAAAATTTTCTCGATGGAAAACGGCCGTTGCTCAACGGTGATTTCCCCGGCGTGGGAGGCGGCTGCGATCAACGCGGGAATAAGGTGCAAGGGGGTGATACGGGCCATGGACAGGCCACAGTGAAGCACGCGGCCTCGGAAAGATCAATCCGCAGCTTTGCCTTTCCGTGCGAGCCAGATCGGGAGAAACCTCGGTCTTTTCGCATTGGGCGAAGAAGGAACGGTGAATTCCGCCACTTCGAAACCGGAACCTTGGAGGCGGCGGGTGAGCGTGGCGACGTGGCGGGAACCGGCGATGGCAAGTAAACCGCCTTGTTGCAAAGCTTCGTAGGCGGCGGAAACCCAGCGACGCTCGTCCACCCAGGTCCGGTTGCGCGGTCCGGTGGGGGATGCGTCGAGATGGAGTAAAATCGCATGCAGCGAGCCTGCCTGGCGGATCAGGGCGCTGGGGCCGCAATCGTTTTCCAGCATCACGCGGGCGTCGGTGACCAGCGGACTATCAGGCAAAAAGGTGCGATGCCAATCCGGAATGGCAGCCAGCGGCTCGGCGACGATGAATGTGGCGCGCTTTTGCGGCAGTTCCTTCGCGACGGCGGCGATGGCGTGGCCGAGACCGAGGCCCATGAAGAAAATCTTCGGCTGCCGGGCCGGACGGAAGGGGGCGCAGGCAAGCCGGGCAAGTTCTTCTTCGGCAGCGCGGGTGGCCGGACCGCAGATTTGCTGTCCGTGGACGAGGAGGGATTTCCGTCCGTCGTGTTCCTGAAGGGAGAGGGTATTTCCGTCCGGAAGCTGGGTTTCTGCGAGAGTGATTCTTGGTTTCATGTGGCTTGAAGCGAGCTTTGTCGGGACGGGCCTTAGTGGAGGCGGGGTCAACTAGCCAGCGGAATTGAAAAAATGGACTATTGATTTGGATTTATAAGAGGACGGGAAGTGGCGGAGGAAGCGGGGATCTATGAGAAACGAGGAGTTTTTGATATCGGATTCCATCCGTAAACCATCAGAAACGGATAGTGCTCCACCGGGCGAAATGGACCGCCTCTCCTCAAAAAAGAAACCCCGACCATGCGGCCGGGGTTCTTTTGGATTTTTCAACTAAGAGAGAAGGAGGCTTTGTGGCCTCCTCGCTATCACAGGCTGCCCTTGAGCACGGAAGAAGGCTTGAAGCCGACCGACTTGGAAGCGGCGATCTTCATGGATTCTCCTGTCTTTGGGTTACGGCCCTGACGTGCAGCACGCTTTTTGACTTCGAAAGTTCCGAAACCGATGATTTGGACTTTCTTGTCCTTCTTCACGCCTTTGGCGATGGAAGAGAGAACGGCTTCGAGGGCTTCATCGGCAGCGCGCTTGGTAGCGTCTT
>JBDSZP010000145.1:0-13850 GCA_039925065.1 Luteolibacter sp. | reverse complement strand
GAATTCAGTGAGTTCCGGCGCGGGTTTTTCTCCAACTGCCAGTTGCTCCGGCGTGAGATAACGCACCTCGCCAAGGGCACGCGCCTTGATGACGGTCTTGGCGACAAACTCAAGCGTTTCAAAGCGTCGGAAAGCGTCGGGGAAATCCACTCCGCCGACCACGACACCGTGGTTTTCCAGCATCACGCAATGATGGCCTTCAGAAAAAACCGTGGCAATCCGTTCCCCTAACAAATTGCTCCCGGGAAGTGCGTAATGGGCGAATCCGACATCTCCGCAGACCGAATGAGCTTTGGTGAACAGGCTGGTCTGCGGTGTCAACCCGCAGATGCTGAACGCGACCAGAGCGACAGGATGTGCGTGAACAATAGCTCCCAAGTCCGGGCGTGCCTCGTAAATACGCTGGTGGAACGGGAACTCGGAGGATGGCTTATGCAGCCCTTCTATTCGTCCATCCGGGAAGACACGGACGATGTCCTCCACGCGCAATGCGCCTTTGTCCACCCGTGCCGGAGTGATCCAGATGGAGCCGTCCGCATCGCGAATGGAAAGGTTGCCGCCGGAGGTGGTGGTCATCCGGTATTGATAGATCCGTGCCATTGCCAGCACGAGTTTTTCCGCAGGGTGAGTAATATCTCGCATGGCAAGACCAGCCTGATGGCCCGGGCAAAAAACGTCAAGCTGGCTCCATTGCGGTTGAAAATCTGATATTTTTCCCTAATGATGGGACCCTGGGGCTACATAAAAACGGGCGCTTGAGACTTTCGTCATCAGGCGCCCGGAATTGATTGGATCGGATTTGAAGGATCTCAGTTGTCCTCGTCTCCTTCAGCCTCTTCAGGTTCGGCGGAGTCCACGGAAACGGGAGGTGTGACCGCCTGGATCGGAGGTGTGGTGGCGGAATGAGGCCCGGCGATCACTCCGCCGGGAAGCTTCTGCACATTGTGGCCGGCCGCTGGTGCCGGAGTTGCCTTGGTAAGGAGTGCCGCACGATCCTTGAGCAGTGGCTCGACTGCGCTTTTCGTTACTTCGAAGGTGCGACCGGCAAGGGTGGTTTCCTTTTGCAGTTTTTCGCTGAGGGTCTTGAGGCGTTCGGTGAATGCGGCGTCCTTGGTTTTCGCATCCTCGGGTTTTTCACCGTCCTGTTTCTTTCGCTCCTTTGGCAGCTCCGCATTGACACTGACAGTCACGAGGAAATTGTCGGTGGCGGGAGGAGGTGTGAGCGACTTGATCGCTGCGGGTGGCGCAGGGGTGGGTTTGGTCGGGGTGAGGGTCACCGTATAAGTGAAGCCTTCGAAGGTTTCGATGACGGCCGTCCGCTTGCCTTCCGTGGCAGCGCGCCCGGCAATCTTGTCTTTCGGGACAACGTCCTCGAAACGGGCGTAGGAGAACAAACTCTTGAACGGGGCGCTGGCCGTGGTGTCGAGCACTTCAGTCGCCGCGGCACCGTCGAGTTTAAATTCCGCTTCTTCCGTTTCGCGGGTGATTTTCCAAGCCGGATCTTGTTTGTCCGGCTGGCTGACGGTGATCGATTTGATTTTCTCAGGGCTGATGAAGCTATCGGAAAGCCAGCGGTTTGCCTCGGTGCTTACTGACGGAAACATCTCGCTGACTGCGTAGAATCCGGATTCGTCCGCGTGATTGCGGATATAGCGGCCAACGGCGTTGCTGCCGCCCATGGCCGATGGTTCAGCGCTGCTTTCGATGCTCTTGCCGAGCGAAACCTTGGCGACTTCCTTACCGGCATTGTCCTTGAATGTGGCGGTGAGTCCGCGATCGGCGGCGACCGGAGATGACTCGTCCATGCCGAATCGCGGCGCGAACGACGGACCCGCTTTCATGCCGCGTGTGACCTTCAGCTCGGTGAGAGTGCGAATGAGGTCATTGACGAATGCACTGTTAGCCGGATAGTCGTCGCGCTGGGTGACGACCCATTTTCCGTCCTTCTTGGCGAGATCGACCGAGCTGCCCGCACCTTTGATTTCAATGGCGGAAACCTCGGTGGCCGGGAAGGATTCAAAAAGCGTTTCCCTCGGTTTGCGGTTGGTGCTGTTGCTGTCGGACTGCTTCTGGCTTTTCACAGCGGCAATCGCAACGGCGAGAGCGATGGCGATGACCCAAAGAATGATAACCTGGCGTTTGTTCATTTGAAGAAGTGGATGGTTGAGAGTTGCTGGTTGATGGTAAGAGGAAGGAGGAGATATGGAGAATTGAGGTGAACGAAATCTTCGCTATCCACCATCAACCATCCACTATCAACTTCTTCAGCGTGCCCGAGTGGACGAGCGGCGTTTGATGAAAAGCGCGAGCCCTATCAGGATGACGAGGGCGGGCATGGCGGCGACGTTGAGTAGGGTGATGTTTCCTGCGAGCTTGTCCTTTTGGCGGCGGAGTTCCTTTTCCTGATCACGGATGAGTTTTGAATACTCCACCTGTTCCTGACGGAGTTTTTTGATTTCCTCTTCCTGTGCGGGCGAGAGGTAGAGCTCCGATCCGCGGGATTTTTGGGATTGGAGGTCGCTGAGTTTTTGTTGGGCGGCTTTTTGCTTCGCTTGAAACTCTTCGATCTTGGTGCCGACCTTGTTGTTGAAGTCGGATTCCATTTTTTGGATCACTGTGAACGGACGGAGGACGGCAGTCCGCGAGCGCGAACCGATCAGGTGTTTCGATCCCACCGCCTGGTCCAGCAGATTGAAGAGTAGTGAGGCGTTGCCATTGCTGGGCGTGGCCATCTGCGATCCGCCGAAGTTCTGCACATTGTAGGCGAAGCGATCGTAAAACGCGTCGACGTCGGCGATCAGGAAGACATTGCCGGGTGTGGCGCTCTCTTTCAGATAGACAGGTTTCGGCTCGTCCTTGTTCTCGGGCTTTTGCTCGGCATCCGCAGCCTTGGGTTTTCCATCAGGGAAGGCGGTCTTGAATGTGCCGGTGAGGTGGGTGACGAGATCGTAAGCCTTTCCGCCCGGACGGAAGGAGGTGGTGAGTGAAGGATCAAGCTTTGCTGCCTTCATGGCATCGACAAATCCGGACTGGGTGGTGGACTTCATGAGGCTGTTGGCTGATACGCCGCCGCCGCCCGTCACCGTGAATCCGCCGGGTAGAAACAGGGTCACCGAACCGAGATCCTTGGTGATGACGTTGTCTTTCTGTGGCATGCTATCCTTGCCCAAGGTGAGGATGGAGAGGCCCATCCGATTGTCACCGAGTTTGGTGGCGAGGGTGGAATCCGCAAGAACGCTGCTGGATTCGAAGCTCACACCCCATGCCGGGAGCAGCGTGGGAAGAGTGGAACTGGTGGGATTCTGGCCACCACCGGTCATCGGGTTCTGGACGCTCGTCATTTGGGCTGCCACGGAAAACGCATCGAGACAGGCGACGACGGTGCCACCGTTCAGGAGATATTGATCCACGGCAAATTCCGCTTTCGGAGTAATTTCCGCAGGGTGGAACAGGAGCAGAACCTTGATTGTTTTGGGATCGATGCTGGCGACATCCATCCCGATATCGACGACATCGAAGGATTGCTTGAGCTGTTGATAGATCACCCAACCCGGAGTCGGGCGCTGGCCAGGCATCGCTGCGGGAGCACCCTTGAGATCGAGGGCAGATATGATTCCTACTTTCGCTTTGGTGGGCGAACTGACTTCGGCGATGCATTTCGAAAGTTGATACTCGAGCATCGTTTCATCGCGTGGATTCAAGAACGGGATGACGCTGCTGCGATCCAGACAGGAAACGGCGAGGCCGAAATAGAGGTTCTGATCGTCCATGCGCTGGCCGCTGATTCCATCGAGGTTGGCGGAGTCTTCCGCGTCGGTGTCCGGCTGGGGATCCAAGTTCTCAATGTGGAGTTTTCCTTTTGAAATGTTCGAGTATTCCTTCAACAGGTCATCGACACGGCGCATGTGGAGCTTGAGCTCCTCCGGCATGTAGTCGGTATTTCGCGAGGCGTAATAGCGGATGACGACCGGTGTATCGAGCTCGGTGAGGATCGCCCGAGTGCCGTCGGAAAGCGTGTGGACCTTGTTTTCCGTGAAGTCCACGCCGCGGTTGCCGAGCGGAGTGAGGGAAACAAGCCAGTTGGCGAGAACGGCAATGGCGACGAGAGCGGCGACGCCGAATGCGGCACGAGTGACCGGGTGGGTGGTTTTGACTGACATGGTCTGTGTTTTGAAATTGGGGAATTAAAAATCGGGGGATTGTCCTGTCATGCACGTTTCGCGGAGAGGATCGCGCTGGTGCCGAGCAGGCAGACGAAGATGACCGAGGCGAACCAGATGAAATCCTTCAACCGGAACAGGCCGCTGTTGATCGAGCCGAAGTGATCCCAAATGCCGAACGAGAGAATGCCCTCGAGCACGCCGGGGGAAACGACTTTCGACAGCTCCCGTGTGACCGGATCATAGCCGCAAAGCAGGACGAGCACGCAGATGGAAACCGACACGATGAGGCAAACGACCTGGTCGCGGGTGCATGCGGAAACCAACATGGTGATGGCGAGGAAGGTGCAGCAGACGAGGAAACTTCCGATGTAGCCTGAGAGAATGGCTCCGTTATCCGGACTTCCGAGGTAGTTCACGGTGGCAACAATCGGAAATGTCAGAGCCAGCGCAATGAACCAGACGGTTGCTGCAGCCAGGAATTTTCCGATGATCGCACTCCAGGTGGAGACGGGAAACGTACCTAGCAGCTCGATGGTGCCGGTGCGTTGTTCATCGGCCCACAGCCGCATGCCGACGGCCGGTGCCAGCAGCATGTAAACCCAGGGATGCCAGAAAACGAAGGTCCATTCGAGGGAGGCGTCGCCCGTTCTCACGAACTCACCGAATGTGAAGGTGAGTCCGAGTGAGAAGAGTAGGAAAATGACAATGATCGCGTAAGCCGTGGGCTGTGAGAAGTAGCTGCTCAGCTCGCGCTTGTAGATGGTGCAGGAAGACATGGGAAGAAGTTGCTAGGTGAAGGTTTTAAATGTTCAGGCTGCTGCCTCGGTGTCGCTGGAGGTGACGGAACGGAAGAGATCGGTTAGCGAGCCGGTGCCGGATTGGGCGAGCAACTGGGCCGGAGTGCCGTCGGCCACAATCACGCCCCGGTCGACGATGACCGCACGGGTGCAGGACGCTTCGACTTCTTCGAGAATATGAGTGGAAAAGAGAATCGCCTTGGTTTGCCCAAGGCGCTTGATCAGTTGGCGGACTTCGAATTTCTGGTTCGGATCCAGACCATCGGTCGGCTCGTCGAGGATGAGGACTTCCGGATCGTGAAGCAGGGCCTGGGCAAGACAGGTGCGGTGGCGGTAGCCTTTTGAAAGCGTGTCGATCGATTGCTTGGCGACGCTGTTGAGGAAGCAGGTTTCGATGGCCCGCTCGACCGCATCATTTTTCGCGGAACCCTTGAGTCCGCGGATGCTGGCGCAGAATTTGAGGAAACTGGTGACCGTCATGTCATTGTAGAGCGGCGCGGATTCCGGAAGATAGCCAATTTTCGTTTTGGCTTCGGCGGGGTGATCTACGATGGAAATGCCACAGACCTTCGCATCGCCGGACGTGGGCGGGATGAAACCGGTGATCATTCGCATAGTGGTGGATTTACCGGCGCCGTTGGGTCCGAGAAATCCGAGAACTTCGCCTTTTTTTACGGTGAACGAGAGGTTGTTCACGGCGATTTTTGAACCGAACTGTTTGGTGAGCGTTTCGACTTCGATCATGGGAAAATAGTAGGTTGTCTCTTGCGATACGCGCGGGAAGCGGTGCCACGAAAGATTCTTGTTTGAAAAAGTGTTTTTGAGGAAAATTTCAAGCCAATAACGGCCTGTTGCGTGATCTATCTGACTTGCATCGGGCATCGGTTGGTGTACCGCTGCATGAAACATGGCAAGTATCCACCTTCCCGAGCGCTGCGGCGTCATGCTGTTGCCCGATTGCACTCTCTTTCCACATGGGGGGCTGCCGCTTTTCGTTTTCGAGCCCCGGTATCGGAAGATGCTGAACGATGCACTTGAGGGAGATTGTTTCTTTGCAGTAGTTAAATTGTTAGGTGATGAGACAAAGAATCCCGCCGATTGCACAGCTTCCGTCGGGACGATCGGTTTGGTGCGGGCATCGCGTGAACAAGAGGATGGCACATCGCAACTCCTGCTCCATGGTGTGATGCGCGTTCGCTTCACCGAATGGCATCTGGATCGTGATTATCCGTTCGCCAGCATTGAGCCGTTGATTTCCACTTTTAAACCGGAAAACCAATCGTTAGCCGCGATGAAAACTCTGCGCGGTGCGGTCGAGGACGCGATCCGTCCGCTGCCGGAAGAAGTGCAATCCGGAGTTTTCGCATTGCTCGACCGTGCTGACGATCCGGGTCTGATGACGGACATCGTCTGCCAGCAATTCATTCATGAGGCGAATCTCCGGCAAAAACTGCTGGAAATGGACCTGATCGGCGACCGGATTCCCGTGATTTGCGAATTTCTCCGGAAGGCCAGCGCGGCTGCGGCGGAGGATTGATCAAAGGGTGGGGGAGCGGCGTTTCCAGAGCCACTGTGCCCAGGTAAAAATTACCACCGACATCAAGGCGAACCACGGAACCTGCCAAAGAAGTGCATGCCGCAGTGCTGCTCCGGCAGGATGATCCGGAAAACCCGCCAGCAGTCGCGAGAATCCAAGGCTGAAAAGCCCGTAGCCGAGATTGAACGCCAGCCCTTTAACCGAGAGCACCGTCGCACGTTTCGACGAATCCGACTCGCGGTGGAGCGCCCGGCTGATCGTGAAACTGAGATAACCCAGCGTCGTCATCAACAGCATCGCAGGCAGCAGCCCGTAGATCGGCCACGCTTGCGAAACCGCCGCCAGCCCGACGAATGTCACCGCCGCCGCGATTCCCAGATTCGTCAACGTGCTGAAGCGCTCGTTGAACTTTTTCGCAACCGGCGGAACAAACCAGCCCAGCAGACCCATGGCCGCGCCGATGAAACCGAACGTCCACTCCTTCAATCCGATCAGAACGTAATAGCTGCTGTTGATGGTGGCGAGATTTCTAGCAATCGAATCGATCGAAAGCCCGATCACCACGATGACCAGCGTATGCGGGTTCGTGAAAACCCAGCGCGCCGTTTGCAAAGTCAGCCTCACGGCATTTTTGCAGGTATTCCCGAGCTCATCGGACCCTGCGCGGGGTGGTTCCACCATTTTCACCGTGATGAAAAGGCACGTAAATCCCTGCATCAGCACGAGAATCACCGGCAGCCGATGCGCGATCGCCGGGGTTAGCTTGAATCCATCAGGCAGGATGCGGTTCATCGCCGTGGGATCGTAGAGCAGTCCGCCCAAAATCATCGCAATCACAAATCCCACAGAGCGCCACCGCATCACTGCGGAAAGCGTGCGGTCCCAGGCATCCTCGCGCCCGCTTTCCCGCAGCGAGTCGTAGGCCAGTGCCTCGTCGGCACCGCTCGCGCAGGCTTCCGATAAGCCCGATAGGATGCGGTTCAGAATGCAGAGGCTGAAAAGCAAGGTTCCTCCGTTGCGCGGGGCCAACAGCAGGCAAAGCATTTCCATGACCATCAGAACCGCAGCTGCGATCAGCAGCGGACGCCGACCCAGCGTATCGGCCAACGCACCGGACGGAACTTCAAACAGGAAAATCGTGGTTGCCCAAATCAGATTGAGTAAAACGAATTGGTCCAGCGTCAGCCCGAGATCCAGAAAGAGAATCGCCAGCACCGGGTAGTAGGCCCGGGCGTTATAGAAGACCGTGAAAAGAACGAACCGCCGGGGATTTCCTGAAAGGTCGGCCGCGGCGGTCATGTTGGAGATTCAGAGAGTGAAAAACGGACTCTTATTGGGGTCCGCGGTCCACGTCCATGCGGAACGGGCGTCCTCGCAGGCGGGCGGTGCGGGTGCGCTCGATGACCTGGCCGACGAATTGCTCCGGAACATCGACGAGCGAATGTTTCGGGAACAAGGTGATTCGGCCGAGACAGCCATCGGGAAGACCAGCTTCACGATAAAGCATGCCGACGATTTCCTTCGCCATGACGCCGTGGGTTTTTCCGAGTGAGAGGAAAAGGCGGGTCATTCCGGCTTCCTGAGGGATGAGATCGCGCGGGCCGTCGTGACGGGGGCCGCGTTCATCGCGCTGCGGGCGATCATCCCTTTGTGGACGATCGTCACGCTGTGGCCGGTCATCGCGGCGTGGGGCTTCACGGCGTTCGCGGCGCTCCGGCTCGCGATCTTCCTCGATCGCGGAACCCTCGCGGCCACTGGCCTCGCGGATCATGGTGACGAGTGCGCCGGCGATGTCGGTCGTAGTGTGACCTTGTTCCAGCAGGCGGTCGATGTTGTCCTGATAGGATTCAAATTTGCCGGATTCAAGGCGTTCCTTGAGATCATCGAAAATGAGGTCGGCGCGACGTCCTTCGACTTGCTCGACGGATGGGATGCGCTCGCGCTTGATGACGTGGCGGGTATAGCGCTCGATGGATTGGAGACGATAGATCTCACGGCCATAGACGAAACTGACCGCACGGCCCGAGCGACCGGCACGACCGGTGCGGCCGATGCGGTGAACGTAATCCTCGGGGTCGGTCGGCAGGTCGTAATTGAAAACGATGTCAATTTCATCGATGTCCAGACCCCGCGCGGCGACGTCGGTGGCGACGAGGATTTCCACAGCACCTTCGCGGAAACGTTTGAGCACGCGCTCGCGCATTTGCTGCGTGATGTCGCCATGGAGGCGGTCGGCGGCATATCCCCGGTTGACGAGGTCTTCCGTGCACTCATCGACGGAGCGCTTCGTATTGCAGAAAATGATGCCAAGACGCGGCGGGTTCATGTCCAGGATGCGGGAAAGCACCTCCACCTTGGAACGTTGCCGGACTTCGAAATAGGATTGCTCGACGGTGGAGACCGTGCGGGCCTTTTGCTCGATCTCGACGATCTGCGGGCTGTTGCCGAATTTCTGGATCAGACGGGAAACCCCCGGATTCATCGTCGCGGAGAAGAAAAGCGTCTGGCGGTCGGGAGGAAGGGCGGCGAGCAGCTCGTCCATTTCGTCCTTGAAGCCCATGTCCAGCATGCGGTCCGCCTCGTCGAGGATGGCCATTTTGATGCGTGATGGGTCGAAACTGCCACGGCGAAGGTGATCCAGCAAACGTCCGGGAGTGCCGACGACGAGCTGCGCACCCGAGCGCAAGGCCCGGAGCTGGCGGTCGATCGGGGCACCGCCGTAAACCGGCGTGGCGTGCAGACCGACCATTTTCGCACCGAGGCGGTGGACTTCCTCACAAACCTGGACGGCGAGTTCGCGCGTTGGGCAGAGGATGAGAACCTGCGGGTATCCGAGTTTCACATCCAGTTTCGCAAGAGCGGGCAGGGTGAAAGCAGCGGTTTTACCCGAACCCGTGGCGGACAGACCGACGAGGTCTTTCCCTTCAAGGGCGGGCGGGATGCTCTTGAATTGGATGGGCGAAGGACGCTCGTAGCCGAGAGTTTCGATGGCGGCGAGCAAAGTATCGGGCAACCCGAGTTCGGAAAAAGGAGGCGTATCCATGAGCAATTTTGAGTCAATATTCCGGACTCGCAGATCATCTGGCTTGCCGGGCGGCGAGGCTATGGCTGGTTTTCGAAGGAAAACAAGCACGCATTTGAAAGTTTTGCGAATTGGCGTGAATATGGGGAATAGACGTGCCGTTCGGTTTTCTGGATCAACGCGGCAAAATGGACGGCAGCGGAGGTGACAGGGGCATTCCTGCCTGTTCTTTCACAAGCCCCGGCAAGATGCCCAGACAGGAATGTCCGGGCTACGATTTCGCACCCATCCCGCAGCCGCTAACATCTATTGGTGCGCCTGCGATAGCTTGGCATCACTAGGGTTGCCATCGTTCCTTCACCGTGCAAACTCGCCGTGTGGCAGATTACGAAGAGCAGAAAAAGGTGATGAATCTATCGCTAGCAGCGGCAATTGTATTGCTGATGGCGAAGGTGGCTGCCGCCATTGAGACCGGCTCGTCGGCGATTTATTCGGATGCTGCGGAATCGGTCGTACACCTTCTGGCCGTGGCATTTGCTGCGTGGGCGCTCCGATTGGCGCACAAACCAGCGGATGAAAGCCACCACTTCGGGCATGACAAGGTGTCGTTTCTTTCCGCAGGTTTCGAGGGAGCCATGATTTCGGCTGCGGCGGTCCTGATTTTCTACGAGGCCATCCGGCAAATGATTTTCGGCGTGAAAATCGAAAATCTCAGCTTCGGCATCATCGTCACCGCAGCGGCGGCGGCGATCAATCTGGCCCTCGGGCTGTCGTTGCTCTCCGTGGGAAAACGGAACGGCTCCCCCTTGTTGCGCGCGAACGGCCACCATGTATTAACGGACGTTTGGTCGAGCGCGGCGGTTTTGGTAGCGCTGGGGCTTTACAAATTCACCGGCTGGCCGTTTTGGGATCCCATCGCGGCAATTTTGGCAGCGCTGAACATCATACGGGTCGGGGTAAAGCTGATCCGGGAAAGTCTCGGTGGTTTGCTGGATGAGAGCGATCCAAAGACCGAAAAGCAAATCTGCGATCTCCTCGACCAAGAGATGGCCGCACGCGGGCTTTCCTATCACAATCTGCGCTACCGCCATTCCGGCCGCACGCACTGGGTGGAATTCCACCTCGTTTTCGATGACTCCCTCACGGTTGGCGAAGCGCACGATGCCGCGACCCAAGTGGAAGCCAGCGTCGCCGCGTTGTTCCAGCCCGTCGGTCGCGTGATCTCCCACTTGGAGCCGAAATCCGCCGAGCACCACGATGAATTGTGGGAGGAAAGATGAGAATCCGGGTTTGCCTGAGGTGAAAAATCGCTAGGGTAGGGGATGGAACAACGCGGCCGAGGTGCGAGCGAAAACCCCAGAAATCGCTTCGACACGATGCATGTGGAGACCGACGAGGACTCCTGGATCGATGAGGATGCACGCCCACAGCGCACGGTTTTTCTCCAGGATGACTCGCAGACCATTCTCTCCCCGAGCGAGGCCGGGGACCTGTCTTTCGACTACGGACTGAATCCCTACCGCGGCTGCGAACACGGTTGCGCCTACTGTTATGCGCGGACCTACCACGAGTATCTCGGGTTTTCCGCAGGGCTCGATTTCGAGTCAAAAATCGTGGTGAAATCCAAAGCCCCGGAACTGCTGGAAGCCGCGCTCGCCAAGTCCTCTTACAAACCCGGGAAAATCTCGCTCTCCGGTGCCACCGATTGCTATCAGCCGATCGAGCGGAAATTACAACTCACGCGGCGGTGCCTCGAAGTGCTCGCGCGCTTTCGAAATCCCGTCGTGGTCATCACGAAAAACGCCTTGGTCGAGCGCGATATCGACCATCTTGCGGAACTCGCACGTCATCGCGCCGTCGCAGTTTATCTGTCCGTCACGACACTCGATCCTGGCCTCGCAAGGATTCTGGAACCCCGCGCCTCGTCACCGAGAGCGCGGCTGAAGGCCATTGAAAACTTGAGCAACGCCGGGATCAACGCCGGTGTCAGCGCCGCGCCGATGATTCCCGGGCTGAACGATTCCGAATTGCCCGCCATTCTCGAAGCGGCGGCGGCTCACGGCGCATCGTTCGCTGGTTATTCCACCGTCCGTCTGCCCGGCGCTGTGGCGGAAGTTTTTGAAAACTGGCTGGATCGGCATCTCCCGATGGCGAAGGAAAAGATTCTCGGGCGGATCCGTGCCGCGCACGAGGGGAAATTGAACAGCCTTGCTCCCAGCATTCGAATGCGCGGCACCGGGGCCGCCGCAGAGCAAACGCGGGCTCTTTTCCACGCTTGCTGCAAACGAAACAAGCTCAGCAGTTGCCTGCCGAGCTTGAGTTTGGAATCGTTCAGGCGGTTGACGCCCGGACAAGATGAGTTGTTCTGAAAATCAGCCTCCGATATCGGTGCGGCCGGAAAGCTGCGCGCCTTCTTCCATCGAGAAAACCTTGGATTTGATGTCGCCGTTGATCTTGGACTTGTCCTTGAGTTCGCAGCGCTGGGAAGTGATTTTACCTTCGACCTTGCCGTAAATCTTGACCTCGCCGGCGGTCACATCGCCCTTGATGATGGCGTTTTCCCCGATGGTCACGCGGCCCTTGTCCGAAGTGATTTCACCGTCGATTTTGCCATCGATGATCATGTCGTTGGAGAAGCGGATGGAACCGGTGATTTCGATTCCGCTGGAGAGAACATTGGTGGGATTAGCCATGACGTGGAGAAAGGAGCAAAGGGTTGCCGGATTGGCAATGGCAAAGATTTTTTAAAGGTCAGATCGTGCGACTTGCATTCAAGCTTCGGCCATGCCCGGGCCGTAGGGCTTGGTTTTCGGTTTGTCCTTCTTTAGCAGCGCCTTGCGCATTTTGGCGAGGGCCGAGTTCTGGAGCTGCCGGATGCGCTCGCGTGATACCCCGAATTCGCGGCCCACGTCTTCCAAAAGCATCGGCTTCAGGCCGTTCAGCCCGAAACGCTCGTCGATGATCCGGCGCTCGCGGTCGTTCAGAAGCGAAAGCAGGCCATCGATCTCGCCGTGTAAATTCTTATCAGCCAGCGCATCAAGCGGGTTTGTCGCGGAATCGTCGCTGATAATTTCGCCGTATTCGGTCGCATCGCCCTCGCTAATGGGTGCGTCGAGCGATGTCGGGCGCTGGGCCGCCTGCTTGAGCATCGCGATCTTTTGGCGCGGCAAGCCGAGCTCGGATGCCAGCTCGTCATCCGTCGGTTCGCGTCCGAGCGCTTCAGCAAGGCTCGCCGAAATCCGGCGCATGCGGGCGATCTTGTCCACCATGTGGATGGGGAGCCGGATCGTTTTCGATTGGTTGGCGAGGGCGCGCTTGATCGATTGCTTGATCCACCAAGCGCCGTAAGTCGAAAGTTTGCCGCCTTTTTCCGGATCGAACCGCTCCACCGCATGCATCAGGCCGATGTTGCCCTCGGAAATCAGGTCGCTCAGCGAGAGTCCGTAGCCCGAATAATCCTGCGCGATTTTTACCACCAACCGGAGATTTGCCTGAATCATCTGGGTGCGGGCCTCCTTGTCGCCCATCTTGATCCGCTCTGCGAGGGCCGTTTCCTCTTCCAAAGTGAGCAGGGGAGTCCTGGAAATTTCCCTCAAATAAAGCTTCAGGCTGCTGTCTATTTCGTAGGCCATGGTGAATTGCGGCATTCTTATTCCCGCTCGAGATGAATTCAAGGGGTCAAACGAAGTTTTTTCCAGTTTCGCGAAATTCCAACCGGTATCACAAATTTCCGACGAGCCGACAGTCCGCTCGATTCCGACAGCACCGGAATTTTTCCCGACAAAGGTCCAATGCTGCACCGCAAAACTCCAATTTTGCCCCGGCAACCAACCAATTCCGCCATGGGACCGGAACCGCTTCACCGCCCCCGCAGCATCGTCCGTTTCGAAAGAAGGGACGATGCCGAGGCTTATCTGCGAGAGCTGCCCGGGAGATTGGCGAAGTTCGGACTCGAACTCGCCGAAGAGAAGAGCGCGTTGGTCAAATTCAACCGGTGGGAGCCGGAAAGCAGCGGGAAGTTTACCTTTGTCCCTTCGGGACCTGCGGGATCGCTTCGCATTTGGCTGAGGCGCTATCGCGCCCGAGGCAGTCTCGGCTTCGACTTCTACTGGGAGAAAAGCCGGCACAATCCGAAATACTGGCGGGTGAGGCGCACCACCAACGCGAAGAAGTTCCGAGGAGGACTCGCGGCGCTCAAAGACTGGCTCAAGCGCAAGCTGCAAGGCTGTTGGAATTACTATGGTGTGATCGGCAACTCCGAGCGTCTCTGGGACTACGCATGGAACGCCAAGCGGTTAGTTCACAAGTGGCTCAACCGCCGCAGCCAGCGG
>JBDSZP010000144.1:0-7396 GCA_039925065.1 Luteolibacter sp. | reverse complement strand
CTGGAATGCCGCGAACTTCGCCACGGATTACCACGACCTCATCACGATGTATCAAGGGCTGACCACCCACCCGAAGATTTACATCTGCCTGTCGCCGCCGGTTTACTCGCCAAATGCCTTCGGCACGACGTTCTCCCCCACCTTCGTTCAGAACACTCTGATTCCGGCGATCCGGACCGTTGCTGTCAGCGACGGGGTGACGTTGGTCGACAATAACACGCCATTGATCAACCAACCGATACTCTTCACCGATGGCGTACATCCAACGACAGAGGGCGCGGGCATCATCGCATCTACCGTTGCCAACGCCCTAACCCGTGTATTGCCTGCGGCGCAAACCCTTCAGGACCTCGGGACTGCCGCGCCAACTCCTGGAACGAACGACATTTCCCAACTGTCCACCACTGGCAACCAGGCCTGGCCCGACGGACTGAATTATTTCACCGACAACAATCCGCCCGCCGGTCAGACATTCACCTCCGGGGCCAACGCAAAAAATCTCGTGTCGCTTGCCATCAAGACGGCGGGTTTGAATTCCGGTAACGGTTACGGCACGCCCTCGAGCACACCGACCTATTATCTCCGCATCTATTCGTTGAACGGCAGCACGGCAACATTGCTCAACACATTCAGCGCGCCGAATCCCGGTTTCACTGACGGCGGCTGGTTGCGATGGAACGGGCTGAACGTGCCGCTGGCCGCGAACAAAACCTATGCGTTTTCTTTCGGAACCCAGCCCTCGGGCGGCGGCTGGGCGGCGTTGGCTGTGGCTACGAATGCTTATGCGGGCGGCGAAATGGCGCTCATTCCCTCCGGCGGCGGCGCGATCACCACCGGCAGCACCCACAAGTTTGACGCGGTGTTCGATCTTGGTCTGCTAGCGCTGCCGCCCGACATCCCCGATACCATGCCTCTGCCCACTCCGACCTATGGGTGGAACCTCGGAAACACGATGGAAGCAACATGGGGCGTGCCGTATCCAACCGCAGCACCATTCTACACTGCCGCCAATGCCGGGTTCAACTCCGTCCGCGTCCCGTGCTCGTGGGATTTCAATTCCGACCCGACCACCCACGTGATCAATCCCGCTTACATGGCGCAGGTCAAACAGGTGGTGGACTGGGCCATCGCCGCCGGAATGTATGTCGTCATGAACGATCACTGGGACGGCGGCTGGCTGGAAAACAACATTGGGGCGTCCGTGGATCCGACGATCAACGCGAAGATGAATACCTACTGGACGCAGGTCGCAACCGCCTTTGCCGGTTACGACAACCATCTGTTATTTGCCGGAGCGAACGAACCCAACGTGCATAACCTCGCCGAGATGAGCACGTTGATGGCTTACTATCAGACTTTCATCAACGCGGTCCGCGGCGTCGGCGGCAATAACACCAATCGCTGGCTGGTGCTGCAAGGCGGCGGCGACACGGCATGGTTTACTTCCCTGCCGGCGGATTCGACGCCGGGTCGCCTGATGGTCGAGTATTATTGCTACTCGCCATCCCAATTCGCGATTTTGTCGAGCGACGCGTCGTGGGGCATGGTGAAGTATTTCTGGGGACCAGCTTACCATTATTCCGGTGACCCAACCCACAACTGTGCCGCGCCCGAAGAAGGTGCCATCGACGCAGGATTCCAACAACTGACCGACCAGTATATCAGCAAGGGCATCCCGGTCATGGTGGGAGAATTCGGCGTTGCGGGGAAGTCACTCACCGGCGAGGCGGCGGCCTACAATCGCGCCTCGTCGCTCTATTGGACCAAGTATGTGGTTGATTCCGCCCATGCCCACGGTCTGAATCCCTTCAATTGGAGCACCCCTAGCAGTCTTTTCGACTGGACCACGGGCGCCGTCACCAACCCGGATGCCATTTCTGTATTGACCGGCGGAAACGCGCCGCCGCCTCCGAACGGCGCGCCGTACGCAGCCTCCGGCCTCACCGCGACGACCTCTGGCAACGGCCAAGTGAACTTGTCCTGGACCGTCGGCAACGGTGCGACCAGTTACAATCTCTATCGAGCGGCGGAATCCGGCTACGAGAGTTCCAATGCACCCGTCGTCACCGGAATCACCGGCACGTCTTACACCGATACAGGCCTCAACAGCGGCACCACCTATTATTATCAGATTGTCGCCATGAACAGCTCCGCACCTTCCGGCTTTTCGCCTGAGGCCCACGCGACGACAACCGGCACCAATCCGGACCCGACGCAATTCAATTTCGAAACCGACACGCAGCGCTGGTCACCAAGCGGCGCTCAAATCGCCGGGATCGCGACTTCAACCGCACAGCACTTTGCCGGAAATCAATCGCTGGCGGTGAATTTCAACGGCACGGCGTCGGGGACTTCGTCTGTATATCTGAGCGACGTCAACGTAGCCGCCGGCGCGCTGGTCACCTTCCATGTCTGGATACCCAGCGGCAGTAAGATCACAACAATCGACGCCTATTTGAACGACTACAACTGGGCATGGACCTCCACCGGGCATGGAAACCTAACATCCAACGCTTGGAACACGATTATTTTTACCGTCCCGTCGGATGCCACCACTCCATTGAAGCAACTTGGCCTTCGAATTTCCACAAACGCTGCCTGGACAGGGACCTGCTATATCGACTCAGTGGGTTGGCCCATTGCCCCCCCTGCCCCGCCCACGAATTTGGTGGCTGCCCCTGATAATGGAAGCGTCGCTTTGAGCTGGTCCGCCTCGGTCACAGCCACGGATTACTTCATCAAACGCTCGACAACAAGTGGCGGCCGCTACACGACCATCGGCACAACTAACACCCTCAGCTATATCGATACGAATGTGGCCAACGGCACGGCTTACTATTATGTGGTGAGTGCCGTGAACTCCGTGGGCGAAGGCACCGCCTCCGTTGAAGCGAGCGCCACCCCAACCGACCTTGGAGCGCTCTACCCCTTTGAAGGAAACGCGCTCGACGTGAGTGGCAGGGGCAATCATGGCACGGTCACGTCGGTGACCTACGTGGCGGGCAAGGTCGGTTCGCAGGCCGCGCAATTTAGTGGTTCATCCAGCAGCGTGACGATTCCGCCTTCCGTCACTGACGACTTCACCGCCGCCCTGTGGGTGAAAACCACAGATACTGCCGGGGGTGCCGGAGCCCAATGGTGGTCAGGCAAAGGCTTGGTGGACGGCGAAATCGGCGGCGGCGGAGCCGATTGGGGCACATCCATCGTGAACGGAAAATTCGTGCTCGGCATCGGATCGGGTGGCGGAGACACCACGGTGGCGTCCTCGGTCAATATCAACGACGGCACCTGGCACCACCTCGCCGCCACCCGAAATAACACCAGCGGCGCGATGAAAGTCTATGTGGATGGAGTTTTGAGCGGCAGCGGCACCGGTCCCACCGGATCGCGCACCTGGCCGACGATCCTCCGCATCGGTGGTTTGCAACCCGGATATAACTATCTGAATGGCACGATTGATGACGTTCGCCTTTACAAACGCATCCTAACCGCCAGCGAGATCACCGAGGTGGCTGCGATACCCCAAGCCCCGCTCCAAGCTTGGCGTCAGGCCCATTTCGCCACCACCGAAAACTCCGGCCCCGCTGCCGATACGGCGGATAGCGATGGAGACGGTCGGGTCAACCTGCTGGAATACGCCCTCAACTCCAACCCCCTCGTGGCGGACTCCACTCCCGCCACAAGTATTTCCACCCAACCAGACGGCCACGTCGCACTCACCTTCAACCGCATCGCCGACCCTGCTCTAACCTACGAGGTGTGGGGCACCTCCGACCTCGCCGATTGGGGTGCCGCCCCCGTATGGAGCAGCACCGGTGCATCCAACGTCGCCGAACCAGTGACGGTTACCGACCCGGAGCCCCCTGCCAACCACTCGCGCCGCTTCCTGCGGGTTCGAGTCTTGGGCTACTAATCCGCTAAATCTCAAATCCTTCTGACGACAATCCTCACACAACCGATGACCTACCTGCCCAAAGCCCTTGCACTCATGCTCGGCCTAGCCTCTGCTCCGCTGGCCGTCCAAGCCGCCAATCCTTTCCTGCCCAGCTATGAATATATACCCGACGGCGAGCCACGCGTCTATGGGGATCGCCTCTATCTCTACGGTTCGCATGACAAAGCCGGCTCCGAGCGTTTTTGCGACCACATCCTGAAGGTATGGTCGGCACCACTCAACGACCTCAACACATGGACCGATCACGGCATCATGCTCAGCACGAGGGACGTTGACGGGCACAAAAGAGATTACACTTGGTCCGACAACGAATTCTATGCCCCGGATATCGCCGAGGTGAACGGCAAATACTATTACTTCGTGCAAGTCGTCGGCGCACCGTGCGCCGTCGCCGTTAGTGACACGCCCGCCGGTCCGTTCAAGATCATTTCCAAGATCAAAGCCCCTGCGGGAGCGCCCGCCGACTTTGGCGGCTGGAGTCAATATTTCGACCCCGGCGTTCTGGTAGACGACGACGGCAAGATCTATCTCTATTGGGGTGGTGGCGGTTCCTACATGGCACAGCTCGATCCCAAGACGATGGTGGACATCTTGCCGGACACCTACCGGGAGAATGTCATACCCAAGGAAGCCCCGTTCAACTATCAGGAAGGCCCATCCCCGCGCAAAATCAACGGACGTTATTATCTCGTCTATGCACAGGGCGAGAATCTTGCCTGTGCGACGAGCAATTCGCCGACCGGTCCTTTCGCCTATGGCGGTGTCATCGTGAGCCAGCACGTGGACGCGAACAGCGGCAATATCCACGGCGGCCTGGCCAAAGTGAATGGCGAGTGGCGTATCTTCTATCACCGGATGACGAACAAATCCGTCTTCTCGCGCCGTGCTTGCGTGGAGCGCGTGACGATCGAGGCGGACGGCTCTATCAAGCAAGTGGAACAAACCTCCCTCGGCTTTGAAAAGAGCCTGGATCCCTACAAGTTCACCCCAGCAGACATCGCCTGCGTTTTCCGTGGGGGCAATTATGTCACCGAGATCGACAAGCGCACACATCCGGTGATGGGCAATAAAAACGACTGCGTGGTGGGCTATAAATATTTCGATTTCGGCGACACGATTTTTCCCGGGCAGTCCACGTCATTCACACTACAGTTTCGCAATGCGGAAGCCTCCGGGCAGATCGAGGTTTGGCTTGGCGACCCGAAGAGCGACGGAGAAAAACTCGGCGCCGTTTCGATCGACAAACAAGAAGCATGCAAAGACGCGTGGCGCGAGCTCACGATTCCGGTCCCCAATCTCAGCGGGCGTCACGCCATCTATTTCAAGTTTACCTCGGATACCCAAGGTGCGCAGATCGCCGACATCCGCTCGTTTGCATTCACAAAAGACACCCTGTAAGAACCTTCACCCCTCAGCCCACACCATTGATGACGACTACCGTTTCGCGCTTCTTACTTTGCGCATTGATCACCACCCAACCGCTTTGCTCCATCCAGGCGGCTCCGGCCGAACAACCGGCACCGGCAAAGACATCCATGGCGGAGTCTCCCCGCTCCGTATATTCACTGGATGAAGGTTGGCGCTTTCATCTCGGCGCAGCTCCCGATGCCATCGCTTCCGACTACAATGATAGCGAATGGCGTCAACTGGACGTGCCGCATGATTATGTGATCGAGGGCGCTTTTACACCGACAACCCCTAACGAAAACAAGGCGTTGAAACCGGAATGGTTTTCACTGCATGCCTTTTTGCCGGTCACAGCGGCGGTGTATCGCAAGGAGCTTCAAATTCCCGCGAGCGCCAAGGGCAAGCGCTTGTGGCTGGAGTTTGATGGCGTGTTCAACAACAGCCATTACTGGTTGAACGGTCACGAGGTATATAGCCAATACAGCGGCTATACCCGGGCACGCTTCGATATCACGGCTGCTGCGGACTACGGCGGGCGAAACGTGTTAGTCGTACAGACTGATCCCCGGTACGAAGGCTGGTGGTATGAAGGCGGTGGCATCTATCGTCATGCCCGCATGGTCATGCTCGACCCCGTTCACATCGCGCCGGATGGCGTGTTTGTGAACCCGCAGCTCGAGGACCCGAGCGACAGCGTCTGGCCGAATGCCGATATCAAGATCGGCACCAACCTCGCCAACGCCGGAGACGCCCCCGTCGAGGCGACCGTTCTCAGCGAAATCCTCGATGCCACGGGCAAGGTCAGCGCCACCATATCCTCGCCCCAAAACCTCGCGGCCGGAGCTAGCGAAAAACTCTCGCAATCGATACCGCTGCCCGCAGCCACGCTTTGGTCGCTGGAGACTCCCTATTTATACAAACTGCGCAGCACTGTTAGTATAGCCGGAAAAGTGGTCGATCAAACCACGACGACTTTCGGAGTGCGTCATGTCCGCTTCGACGCCGCGCACGGCTTTTTCCTCAACGGCAAGCACGTCAAACTTCAGGGCGTCAACATGCACCAGGATCACGCCGGAGTTGGCGTCGCGGTGCCCGACCGCCTCTTCACCTGGCGCCTCGAACGCTTGAAGGAAATGGGCTGCAACGCCATTCGCCTTTCCCATAATCCGGTTACCCCTTTCCTGCTCGATGAATGCGACCGTCTCGGCATCCTCGTGATGGCCGAGAACCGCAATCTCGGCGACGTCTATGTCGATCAGACGCAGAAGGACGCCCCGGCCACCGAGCACCGCGAGCTCACTGCGCTGGTGCTTCGCGACCGGAATCACCCGAGCATCTTCTGCTGGTCGCTCTGCAATGAACAATGGATCCAAGGCACACCCGAATCCGGGGCCATGGTTCGCGCGATGATGAAACGCGTCCGCGAAATCGACCCGACCCGGACCATCACTGCTGCGCTGAACGGCGGTTTCGACACACCCCAAGGCATCATCGGCCAGCTCGACGCGATCGGTATCAACTACAATCCCTGGGTTTACGACGGCGTGCACAAGCAGTTTCCTAACGTTCCGATGATCGCGTCCGAAATCGCCAGCGAGATCTGCACACGCGGCATCTACGCGACCGAGCACTGGGAGGATTATTACGGCGACCGTGAGCGAGGCTACGTTTCCGCTTATAGCATCACCGCCGGACCCTCGGGACAAACCGCCGAAAAGGCCTGGCCGCCGGTCGCCGAGCGCGAAAACATCGCGGGTGGTTTTGTATGGGCTGGATTCGATTACAAAGGCGAACCCCGTCCGTTTGGCTGGCCGGTGGTCAACTGCCACTACGGCTTCTTCGACCTCTGCGGATTCCCCAAGGACAGTTATTACTATTATAAAGCCTGGTGGAGCGACAAACCCGTGCTGCACCTTTTCCCTCACTGGAACTGGGCGGGCAAAGAAGGGCAGGAAATCCCCGTGTGGGTTCACAGCAACTGCGATGAGGTCGAACTTTTCCTAAACGACGTTTCGCTCGGCAAACAAACCGTAA
>JBDSZP010000143.1:0-12737 GCA_039925065.1 Luteolibacter sp. | reverse complement strand
GAATGGTGTGGCCACCTCCGATGGCAAGATCGTTTTCGGACATATCACGACTGATGACCTGCGTCCGGCATGTTATTTCAATATCTGGATGGATCTCAAGCCGACGTCCGGTCACCGCTTCGTCATGCAAACCGTGCCCGGCGGGATCTATAGCAGCATCGACTACTCGATCAGTGAAACAGGCATCGTGATGGGCGAAACCAACGTTTCGCAAACCGCCTTTATACCCGGCGGAACGCCGCTGGCGTCGCGGGCGCGGCAGGCGGTGCAATACGCCGAGAGCATTGATCAGACCGTCGCGATCATGACGGAGAATGGAAATGGTCTGGGTTCCGCGGAATGGGTGCTGGCCGATCTCAAGCGGAATGAGATTGCCCTGCTGGTGATGGGAACCCGCCAGCACAAGCTTTTCCGGAGCAGCGAAAAACAATGGATTGCGGGAGCTGAGGGTTTCTATTGGAGCTGTAACAACGCCAAGGATCAGGCGGTGCGGCTGGAAAGTGTGGCATCCATGAAGGGTGACCCGACCGCTGTTGCTTCGGATCTAACGACGAGCCGGGACAGCATCCTGTTGCAGCTTTATGATAAAAACAAAGGCCGCATCGACGCCGATTTCGCGCGTATGGCAGCAGGCATTCCGGCACTGGCTACCGCACACTCGGTGGATGCGCTCTGCACGACCACGGATCTCGGACTGCAATTGCGGAGTCTGGGTTGCTTCGGACCTCCTACGGGAATCGTGCGTCTGCCGACGTTTTCCGAGCGCCAACGGTTTCCGGAAATTCGTCCGCTGATCAAGAATCCGTGGGCGGTGCTGAATGGGATCGATCCACCCGCTGTGCCCACATCAGAAGTCGCCCCGGCTGCTGATCTCCACGACCCCGTGAACGGTGGATACCCTGCTAGCCCGGCGAGATCAACCGAACCACCGCTTCCACCGCTGTGGCACGGGACACTCTTGCCGGATGCTGACTCGGATATCTGGCTGACCAACGGCTTTGCATTCTATCGAGGGCCGGCCACCCGGGAGAAATATCTATCCTCAGTCGCCCAAACCTCCGGTATCGACAGGCGTGGCATGGATGATCTCGCGACAGAGTTGTTTTACTATCGAAGCGTCTATGAGCAGGGTGCGCGGAACGGCGGGGAAACGCCCCTTTCGAAAATCCGCTCAAGTTATCGTGAACTTTCGTGGAATCAGGTGGCCCTTGGTAAAGGTGTTCTGTTACTTCATGCATTGAAGGGCTTGGTCGGAGCCGAAAAGTTCGCTGAGCTGATGGAGGCATACGGGCAGGCGAATGGTGGCAAACCGGTCACGTCCCGGCAGTTCCAGGAATTTATCGAGAAAGGTACTTCCCGCAGTTGGTCGGCATTTTTCGACGCATGGCTGAACCGCACCGGCCTCCCGATGCTTGAACTCGGTAAGGTTGAAGTCCGCCGTGAAGGCGATCACTGGTATACCAACGCCACTGTGCGGCGAAACGAATCGGGCGCACCATTGGCCGTGAATGTGACTGTGGAAACAGACACAGGCGAGACTTCGGTCACCGCGCGTTTGGAGGAGCCACAGGACAAGGTCGAACTCATCACCGACCTGCCACCGCGCCGGGTGATAGTGGATAAATACCGAATCTCGTGCTGCGGAAACGGTGTGCCTTTCACCGCGCTCACTTATGATAACGATTTGGAAAACACCCTTATCATTTATGGCTCGCTCGACGAAGCGGAGGCAAACCGCGAGGGCGCGATGATGTTACAACAGGGGCTGTGCAAACGCGAACATGGCGTCATCGTGCCGGTGAAAGCGGACACCGAAACGACCGAGGACGACCTGCGAAACCATCATCTGGTCCTGCTAGGTCATCCGGGCACCAATGCCATCGCCTCCCGCTTCCGAAAGAACATCTCGGTTTCGTTCGGTCCTCATTCGTTCTCGGTTCGCGGAGTCACCTATGCCAATCCGGAGTCAACAATTCTGGTCGCTGCTGAGAACCCGCTGAACCGCCGCTTTTTAATGGTCTTTTATGCCGGGCTGGGCACTCGTGCGACGATAGATATCGCTCGAAAACTCGATGAGGAGAATCTATCCTATGCTCCCGTGATCCTCCTGCCGGCTGGGCAAAAGGAACACAACATGGTTCTCCTTTCCGACGATCTGATCCGCGAGATCCCGCCTGAAATGACCAAAGATTGACACCTGAACATTCGGATTTCTCATTGATTAACCTAACCATAGAACCCATGAAAGACGAAAACTACCCAGCGATTTCCGAAACCCGCGTCGAAGTTCCAAAATTATCCCGGAGCTTTCGGCAGGCGGTCATCCGGTCATATGCTCATCCCGATGGCAGATACCTGATTACAACGGAGCTTGTGGACTGCCCGCCGGGTAGCGGAAGGCGCGGTTATATCGAAACGGGCCTCGTCGTTCCCGACTCCGAGCGCTACGATGGCCATCCCTTCGAGTGGCGTGAGGCGGATCCTGTTACAAACCTTCCACCTACAGTCCCTGAAATTGAGGCATTCTTTAGGAGCTATATCAATAATGGGACCACCCTGCATATTGGTGAAATTGAGGACAAGTAGTCCGTAAATTCACCGAAGACGCGTTAGGTTGCGGCAAGGCAGGAGGACGAAGCTGAAAGGGGAGCGCTCGGTTGAGGAAGGAGGCCGAGTTTCGCCAAGGCGGCCAGTATGAACGATTTTCGGTCGTTTCGGAGGATGGCCAGCGGGTTCGTGGGGTTTTCGTCCGGGTCATCCAGGAGCTCGATCACCTTGACCGAAAGCATCTTCATTTCATCTGCGGAAAGGGAGTGGGCGACAGGGACAGGGTGGTAAGGAGAGGACGGAGAAAAACCCATCTGCCATCGGATATGGGACCCGAAGCGCTTCAGGGAGATAGAGGTAAAGGGCGCTTCACTCGGATTTACCTCGGCGGCCTTGGGTAAAACGTTATTGCCACTGCAATAAGCGCTCTCCTCACCCTCGGACTCAGGTAACCATAGGAACACCTGATCTGAAGGAAAACAACCGACGTGCTGGGTCGTGGGTTCAAGCGGGGCCATCACGGAGCTGCTCATGGGATTTTCAAGTTTATTATCGATTTTGAGGGTCCGGGGGGGCTGATTCCACCCTGCATTGTCCCACCGATGTGGTCAATTCGCAGAGTGATGATCACGAGGTAGGTGAACCTCTTAACCGCATAGACAAGGAAAGCCGCCGCGTGCGACAAACGACTCGGAGTTCGACCTCCTTTCCTGGATCATCTCAACATGCCCCGCAACCGCTGGATGTCGGTCTCGGTATCCTGCATTCTTTCCATCAGCGAAAGCGAGCCCGGGCTCCCCGGAGAGCGTGTGATGGATAGCAGAAGGTTTTTGCGCTCTTCGAACATCCTTAATGCCCGCCACAGTGTTTCCTGGATTTTGGCCGTTTGGCCGGCAAGCATCTCCTCTTGCGAAAAGCCGTGGCCAGTGTGGCATCGGTACCGCAGTCGGCCGTCTCCGGCGATCCTCCACAATACTCCGCCGCAATCCGGACATGTGAATTCACTCCGCTCTCCGATCGACTCCATGGTTTCCGCGTCGGAAACAGCGGATCTCGCGATGCGTGCCTCGACCGCCAGATCCTGGGGCACATCCTTCACTTCGGCCGGAAGCTTCTCCAACACTTGTGAAACCACAGCTCCGATTTCTGTGAGAGGAACCCGATAATCCACGGTCACATTCATCAACGCGTTTCTGGGCATATCCGGGAAAGCTGCATCGTCCGGGTCTTGGACAATGCAGGTGCCGCCGCATCTTTTGATCGCGGAAAGACCCGCGGTTCCGTCATCGAGTGAACCAGTTAGGATAACGCCGGTGCAGAGATTGCGATGTGAGACAGCCGCTGAACGGAAGAGTGTGTCGATCGCCGGACGCCAGCGGTTTTCCCGCGGGCCGTGGACGACCCATATCTTTGATGGATCAATCAGCAGGTGCTTGTCAGCGGGAGCGACGTGGATATGGCCAGCCGTTAAAGGCATGCCATCGATCGCCTCGTGGCACGGCAGTTTCGTGTGCGAGCGGATTCTTTGGACGAGATAGGAGGCGGAGGTTTCGGGTGATAAATGGCGGACTATCAGGACGCATGCCCCAAGATTTTCGGGTAGAGTCGAAGCCAGAGTCGACAGTGCTTCCGTTCCGCCCGAGGAAGTTCCTATCACCACGACGGGTATCAGCCCGTTTCCCGAGCTTGGCTTTGTTTGAGTGGTCATTCGGTCTGGAATGCGGGTTTGATCGGTGGGGTTTACACTTCTATCACTATGTCATGGCGCCTTGCCTGGGTGTCGAGTCGGCGTCCGCGCGGGTCTCTGCTGCGGCTAATGCTTCTTCCAATGCCTTTCGCGCAATTCGTATGGGTTCTTCATCCGAATGGGCGAGCTCGAGCGCCTGCCGTCCGCCTTTGATTCGCCGCGAAAGATCCTCGGGCGGGCAGTCGAGATGATCGAGAGCGTCCGCCATTTTGATGAGGCGGGCTTCCCATAGGTTTGCCTTGAGGTCGTTCCAGTATTTCGCGGGGTCCGCACTTGCGTCTTTGGTGAGGGCGAGGACCAAGCGCAATACTTTCGGTCCGAACTCTGTTTCAATTTCTTCCGGTGTTAGGGATGTTTTTTCCAAGGTGTCATGAAGAAGCGCCCCGGCGATGACTTCCGCGTCACTACATCCGAAGATGTGGCTCACTATCAGGCTGACCCGCATGGGATGTGCGATGTAAGGTGTCGCACCGTCCCGGAGCTTTGCGCCCTCATGTGCGCTGGCCGCCATGGCTGCCGCGCGTTGAAGGATGGCCAGTGTTTTTATTTTCATGAATTCGCAAGGTCGAACGGCACATGGTTAGGATCCTTATCGTTTCGGGCGACAGAATGTCACCCTGACTCAGTTGACAGAATGTCAACGCTCCTCAGGAGCGCGTTCATTCTGAGCACTATGTGCTGCGGACATTCACGCCGTTTTCCAAAATCTTCCTTAACTACAGATGCGCACGCGATTTTGGGCGACGGCAGATCGCGTGCGCACTTGGTTTTGAAATCAGATAGGTCTACTGCGCCTTGGCCACGTCGTCCGCCTCGTCTTTGGCGACTTGGAGATGGATGTTGATGATGGGAAGGGCGGCCTCGGCAAGGGCCTTGAGAGCAGCGCTGTCGGCTTTTTTCTGAACCTTCTCCATGACGGCCTTGAGCTTCTCGTGCCCCTTGATGCCGCTTTCCTTGAGATACTTTTTGTCGAGGTTCAAACCTGCTTCCTTCTTGAGTTTTTCCACGGTATCGACGGTTTCGTTGTCGGGTTTTCCCGGGAGTGTGGCTCCGCCGGCGCTGGCGATTTCCTTGAGCTTGGCTGAGACGGCCATTTGTTCTTCGACTTCTGCGTTGGCAATCATTTTGACATCTTCCGAGGTTGCCTTGCTAGCCGCTACTTTGCTGAGCTCCATTTGCCACATGCCCCAGATGGCGATGTCCTTCATCAGGTCCTTGTCACCATCGGTAAGCGCGGTAGTCCCCGGCCGGACTGCTTTGACTCTCTCGCCGGCGTCCGCGTTGGCCTTTTTGAATTCATCCGGACCAAGCTTGCCGAGCATGCCGCTTTTTGCGCTGGCAAAGGCAGAGGCGAATGAGGTCGCGAGCATGGCCATTGCGCCGGTTTTGATGCAATTTCTACGGTTCATGGATTTGTGGATTTGGGGGTTGATGTCCGCGAGGGGATATTCGTGAAAATCCGTCCGGCGGAACGTGGGGGAAGCCCCTCGCAATTTTCATGCCATGCCCCTATCGGCGCAATCTATCCTACCGCCTTGCTGAATTGAGTGCAGCCGGATCTCCCCGGGTTTTGTGGATCGAAGCGGCATTTTGCACTCCCTGCATCACATTTTGCATTGCTGTTTGGTAGGTCGCCATCAAGCCAATCCCCCGTAGGATTAGTATTGGAACCTCTTGCGTATTACCCTAAGTTATTGGAGATTGAATGGTAATTTCTATCATCCCCAGCCATGAATGATACGACCTCATCTACAGCCGAAGCCACTTGCACTGATCAAAATCCGCTCATTGGGCGAGAGTGGACGGTGGTGGTCACGGGAAGAAAAGCCCTGAATGGCGAGCGATATACGATGACGATCACGGGAGCCGTGGAGGCGGCCAAGGAGGGTGAGTCCATTTTCGATGCACTTCGCTCGCTGGCCGATCACATCGAAGTCGAGACTGCGGAGATGGAGTATCCGGAATCCCTTCGCGTTACGCTGCTGCCGGAGTGATCGGGGTTTGATCCGGACGGTGATTCAAGGCGACGCTCGGGCAGAGTTTGCGGATTTAAAAAAAGTTCAGATTTTGAGACAAATCGGAACGACCGGCGCGTTTGTTACTATGTCGCGACACCATACAGGCGGTCCGACTGAGATGCCTCCAGGTTAAGGGTTTTTCCTAGAGGATGATCAGTCGGGCCGCTCTTTTCGTTTCAGTTTCGCCTACTTGAAAAGAAAATAGCCTGCGAGCGCGAAGAACCCGAACCAAACGGAAACCACGTGGGTGACGCCGAATGAGCGTGCGCCGGGAGTTTCGGCCGGATCATCCCGGTGGGGTCCAAAAAGGATGGCGTATTTGACCATCATCCAGATGCCGAAGCCGGACCAAGCAATGAGAAACAGGGTAAGGGTGATTTTGATGAGGTAGATCATGGCGGCGGGGGTGCAGCCATGATAGCCCACGGATACCCACCGGAAAGGTACAGATGGGTGGTATTTCGCAAAAACAGATGATTGTAAGGGTGCAGAATTTCGCCGCCTGCGTGCTGGCCAAAGAGGCAATTTACAGGAATGGTTTTGCCCATGTCGGAGGTCTTACCCATGTATCAGGATTTTGCCGCCAAACTGGCAGCATTGATCGGGAGCGGGACGTTTGCCGCCGGGGATAAGCTTCCCTCCATCCGCCAGGCGAGCCGGGAAAATCAGGTAAGCGTCACGACGGTTCTCGAATCCTATCACATTCTGGAGAACAAAGGACTGATCGAATCCCGTCCCCGATCGGGATATTTTGTCAAACCTCCCTCGAAACCGGTCGTTCGATTCCCATCGGTTTCCATGTACAGGCCCAAACCCGTCCGAATCGAGACTTCAGCCATTTTTGAAGCGGTGATGGATTCGGTGGAAAACCGCGACATGATTCCGTTCGCTGCGGCGGCACCGGACGATTCGATCATCTCGTTGTCCAGGCTGCCGACCCTTGCCGCATCGATTTTTAGAAAATATGGAGCTGAGGCTTCCCGTTACACCCCACCGATGGGCCGCCGTGAGTTACGGTTGGCGCTCTCACGACGTCTGCTTGGCTGCGGAATCAAGGCGATGCCGGATGGAATCGTCACCACCCATGGCGCAACCGAGGCACTTTTGCTCGCTCTGCGCGTCACGACGAAAGCGGGCGATCTGGTAGCTGTGGAGTCGCCAACCTATTTCGGGATTCTCAACCTGATCCGCGATCTGGGTTTGCGGGCCATCGAAATTCCGGTTTGCGAGGCGACCGGGCTCTCCATCGACGCACTGGAGAAGGCGCTCGGAAAACACGCGATAGCGGCCTGCGTGGTTCAGCCGAACTTTCAAAATCCATTGGGTTGCAGCATGCCGGCGGAAAACAAAAAGCGGCTCGCCAATCTCTCCGATGCCCGGGGCTTTACGATCATCGAAGACGATGTTTACGGCGACCTGGACCATTCCGGGGATCGTCCTCCCTCGATCTCCCTTTACGGCGGAGACGTGATTCATTGCGGATCGACGTCAAAAACCGTAGCGCCCGGCCTGCGGGTCGGGTGGGTGGTTGCCGGAGCCCATCTGCAAAAAATCAAATATCTGAAGACCATCCAGTGCCCGTGGAATGCCACTCTCTCGGAGCTGATCGTCGCGGAGTTCCTGGATGGTGGTGGATACGACCGGCATCTGCGCCGGATTCGGAAAATTTACGCCAGCCAGTGCGCCAGAATGCGGAGCGAAGTGGTCCGCCATTTCCCGAAATCCTGCAAAATCACCGAGCCGACGGGTGGATTTGTCCTGTGGATCGAAATGCCGGAAAAGTTCGATTCGGAAGCCTTTACCGTGGAGGCCATTTCGCGGGGAATCAGCGTGGGGCCGGGAACGATTTTTTCACCAACGCTTCAGTTCAAGAACTGTCTCCGGCTCAGTTGCGGTGTTTCACTGGGTCCAAGGACGCTCGAAGCCCTTGCATTGTTGGGCCGCCTCGCCACCCGGCATGTCAGTTAACTGGGGATGCTCACCATGGTAAATTTCGGCATTGATCGAGCGTGGTGATGCTTCGCGTAGATCGTTCAGACCACGAACCTCATGACCTACCAACGCGAATCCATGCGATTTCTCACCACCCTACTGGCTGCTGCTCTCGGCGTGCCAATGGCTTGCGCTCAGACAACCACGGCCCCGGAGCCGACCCTTCGTGTTCCTCGGACCGAAATGGGAATCGCACAGCTATCTAACGAAAAGCTCGATTGGTTTCTCGACGCCAAGTTCGGCATGTTCATCCATTGGGGCCTGTATTCCGGGCCAGGGCGAGGGGAGTGGGTGATGGAACACGAGGGGATTTCTCCGGAAAAATATCGGAAGTTCGCCTATCCCGAGAGTGGTGATGCTTTTTTTGATGCTGCCGATTATCATCCGGAAGCGTGGGCAGCGCTGGCCAAGGAAGCCGGCATGAAGTGGATGTGTCTGACCGCCCGCCATCACGATGGTTTCGGCCTTTTCGACAGTCCTCATCCCAATGCCTTCACCAGCATGCAGACTTTGCACCGCGATCTCTTGGCGGAATACACGAAGGCCTGCCGCGATGCTGGCTTGAAGGTCGGCATTTATTATTCGCCGCTGAGTTGGCGCTATCCTGGATATTACGATTGGACCGGCACGAACTGCCTGCCCAACAAATTCGGATACACGACGGATCCCTCTCACATGGAAAACGCCCGGCTGATGAAGGAGGAAAACTATGTGAACGTCAAAAAACTCCTCACCGGCTACGGCAGGATCGACTCGATCTATTGGGATGGCGGCTGGCTGGGACAAACAGGCTCCGATGCGGACGGGGCCTTTTTTCATGAGCCCGGAAAATACCTCGATCCGGAGAACCGTTGGCCGATCCCCGAGAAATATCAGGACATCGAGAAAGAAACCGGCAAGGCGCTCGGGATCATGGGCATGGTTCGGAAATATCAACCCGATGCGATCACCAATCTCCGCTACGGCTGGATGGGCGACATCATCGAGGAGGAAGGCCCCCGCGAGACGACGGGAAAAATCCGCAACCGCGAGATTTGCGACAAAAACCTGACCATTCAAAACGGCGGTTGGGGATACAATGCGAAGTCGATCGCAAGCGGCAATGTAATGAATCTCGATCAGCTCGTGCGCTACATGGCGAACTGCACCGTCCGCAATATGACGTTCCTGTTGAACGTGACGCCCGACCGGCACGGGGTGATTCCCGAGGTGGAACAAAAGCGTTTGCGTGAAATGGGCCAATGGATGGGCAAGATGGGGGAAGCGATTTATGGAACGCGCGGCGGCCCATGGGAACCCGTCGATCGCCAGTATGGCTATTGCTACAAAGGCTCCACTGTCTTCGTGCATCTCTTGAAGGATTACGGCGGCACCACCTTCCGCATGCCTGCTCTCGGAAAACTCCACGTGAAAAAAGTCGATGAAGTCTACTCCGGCAGATGCCTGCCGTTCGAGGGCGATGGCGAGATCACCGTGCGCGATATTGATCGCACGATTTCCCCGTCGGATTCCGTGGTGGCCGTGACCTACGATGGCGAGATCCAAAGCGTTTGGCAGAAGTGAATGTCAAACGCCGTGCTTGGTAGGGGGCGGTCGCGGGAGTTCAACGATGATTGGTAAAATCGCGCGGCGCTTGTTGTGGCCGCCCTCTGGTTTCAGAGCGCTTGTGGAAATGAACCGGTTGGAATCGGGCCTCAAGAGGGTGTTTTGATTTTTCAAATGCGTCAAATTGGCGCAGAAAAGCCTCAGCATTTAGCTTGCCTCCTATCCGGTGAAGCCCCACAAAAGCGCTCCGTTCACGCCGGGGGCTGCGTCATTTTCATATTGCTGCGCCCGGTTTCCGCGGCCCAACCCTCAATCGAGCTCACATGGACAGCATCTCATCCCGTATCGCCAAGGTTTCCCCATCACTTACTCTGGCCGTGACCGCACAGGCCAAGGCCATGATCGCCAAGGGCGAAGAAGTTTACGCCCTTGCTGGCGGTGAGCCGGAAGTGGACACCCCGCAATTCATCAAGGACGCAGCGATCGAAGCCCTGCAAAGCGGCAAGACGAAATACACCCCGGCCGGCGGCATCCCGGAACTCCGCGAGGCTCTTTCCGCCAAGTTCGCCAAGGACAACAATCTCAAATACGCCGCCAACCAAATCTGCGTCACCGGCGGTGCGAAAATGGCTTGCTACAATGCCATCCTCGCCGTGATCGAAGAAGGCGATGAAGTCATCATCCCGACCCCGTTCTGGGTTTCCTACCCTGAAATGGTCCGTCTCGCTGGCGGTATCCCGGTTCTCGTGGACACCAAGGAATCCACCGGTTGGAAAATGACTCCCGAGCAATTCGAGGAAGCCATGACCCCGGCGACCAAGATGGTCATCATCAATTCCCCAGGCAATCCGACCGGCGCTGTTTACACGGCTGAAGAGCTTCTTGCCCTCGGTGAAATCGCCCTCACGGAAGACATCATCATCCTGTCCGACGAAATTTACGAAAAGCTCGTCTATGGAGAGGCCAAGCACGTTTCCATCGCTTCACTCAGCGACGAGCTCTACAACCTCACCATCACCGTGAACGGCTTCTCGAAAGCCTACTCGATGACCGGCTGGCGTCTTGGCTACACCGCCGCTCCGAAGCCGCTTGCGGATGCGATCGAGAAGATCCAGAACCACACGACTTCCAACGCCAACAGCTTCTCGCAATACGGCGCGCTCGCAGCACTCACCGGTGACCAATCGTTCATCGAAGATCTCCGCGGCGAATACGACGTGAAGCGCCAGTTCATGTTCGCCCGCCTCAAGGCCATCCCGAACATCCGCGTTGTCGAGCCCGAAGGCGCATTCTACTTCTTCGTTTACACCGGCAACACCGGCCTGAAATCGTTGAACCTTTGCGACAAACTGCTCTCCCGCTACAAGGTTGCGGCCGTTCCCGGCATCGCCTTCGGCTACGATGAAGGCATCCGCCTCAGCTATTGCACCACGCTGGACATCCTCAACGAAGGACTGACCCGCTTCGAGCAATTCTGCCGCGAGCATTGAAAGTAGTACAGGCATCGCTGCCTGTTCTTCCTGTTCTTTCCCAAATCCGCCACCGGGCCCGTCCCGCTGGCGGATTTTTCATGTCATCGAACGGACCGCGAAATTTATTTCGCCCGTCTGGCCCCCCATCTCCACCTTGCAATCGAAGTGGTCCGCACTGTCTCTGTGCGGCTCTTACGTTGCAGCAGGACCGTCCCGAAAACAAAGATTTCGCACAGGGGAACTGCGCGCCCAATTGTCACAGACGGCTACAGAGTAGTGTCATTCACTCCTCGCGACTGCGCCTCTTCAATTCCGTTTCCGCCGCAGCACCATCATCGCCACCGCTAACAAACCAAGCGTCGCTGCCGTGGTTTCGGGAATCGTTGCCCGATCTTCGCCGAAATTCTTCGGCAACTCGTTCACGGAAGTCGCTGCGGGCGATGAACTTTCGTTCGTCGGCAGCAGTCCCAAATTCACCCCATCCGTTCCCTCGGCCGGATCTGCCATCACCAACAACGAGACTACCAAACCCAAACAACCGGGAATCCAATGAGTTTTCATGAACGGGGAAATTTCACTCCGAATACCAGCATTTCCCCGATTTCATGGAAAGGAAAATTGTCTTGCCGTGGAGCAGGCCAGTCGAGCGACTTTCCTTGGTTCTTTCTGGTCGTTCCTGGTGCAAAGGTTTAAGGTTTTGCCATGGACGCGTTGATTCACCACCTCGAAGAAAAGCAGGAACTTTCTCCACGTGAAGTGGAGGTGGCGGTGGCGCTTTTGCTCGATCCTGCGGCGGCGGATGAGAAAAAGGCGCGGCTGTTGGAGGCTCTTTCGCGCAAAGGCGAGACTCCGGGAGAGATCGCGGGATTCGTGGAGGCGTTTCTGGAACATGCGGTGGACCCGCATCTCGGTTTGCTTGAATTGGAAGGTCCGACGCTGGATGTCTGCGGGACCGGAGGAGATCAGTTGGATTTGTTCAATGTTTCCACGACCGCGATGTTCGTCGCTGCTGCTGCCGGCGCAGTGGTGGTGAAGCACGGCAACCGCGGAATCACTTCAAAAAGCGGTGGCGCGGATGTGCTGGAGGCGCTCGGCATCCGCATCGATCTGCCGGCGGATGATTTCCGGCGATGTGTGGAAAAGGCCGGGCTCGGTTTCATGTTCGCACCGATCTATCACCCGGCGTTCAAATCGGTGGTCGCCGTTCGGAAGTTACTGGGGGCTCGGGGTGTGAAGACGATTTTCAATCTGATTGGTCCCTTGCTCAATCCGGCGCGTCCGCAATGCCAGCTCATCGGGGTTTCCAATCGGGACTTGTGCCCGGCCTTCGCGGAAATCCTGGAACGCCTCGGACGTGACAGCGCCTGGGTCGTCCACGGCACGACTGGCGACGGACGCTCGGTGGACGAGGTGAGT
>JBDSZP010000142.1:0-10090 GCA_039925065.1 Luteolibacter sp. | reverse complement strand
ATGATGGCCGTAGGGAGCGTTGACATTCTGTCAACTGAGTCAGGGTGACATTCTGTCGCCCGAAACGATAAGAGCCTCAGCTACGTTCCATTCGGGAATGGATCTTGAGTTCGATCAATCGAAGAGGTTTTCGAGTTTGCGATATACGCGGTATCCCGCTCCCCATAGGGGCTCGGATAGGGATGTCCGTGCTCGTTTGGTGTAATCGTGAGAATCCATGTTTCGATAGTAAATCTCGGTTCCGTAATCATCCAACAGCCGTATCGCAATTGCCTTCGCCCTCGCCGGATTTTTCGACGGAACCATCTTGGAACCGTGGTTGCCTCCAAAATACGCGGTGGGATGGGCGTTTCTGATTCCATCGTAATCGATGGGAAAGGTGATCTCGTATTTGATATCCAGCCGATCAACGATGAACACCACCACACTGCCACCGTCCATACAGCCCGACCCATAAACCGTTTTTGGAGGCATGGCCATGGATTTGAACGGTTCCTCGTCCGACGATAAATCGAGTGGCTTCGCTGGCAAAATGACGAGAACCAACACGAGCAGTAGAAACAGCCCTGCCGCGATCACGAGGTAAGTCCGCTGTTTCATGTCGCCATGAAATCACAAGTCCCGCGAAATAAAAAGCCCGGCAGGTGAGTGCCGGGCTTTTCGGGAAGGGTTTTGACGTTGAGGATTATTTCAGTTCGTCGTCCTCGTCGATGTTGTGCGTGAGGATGAACTGGAGGTCATCCAAGCCGAGGTTCGAGGCGAAGCCTTCATCGCCGAGCACGTTGGTGACGAGCTGGGTTTTTTGGTGCTGAAGGATCCGGATCTTCTCTTCCACGGTATCGCGGGTGAGGAGACGATAGGCGATGACCTTGTTTTTCTGGCCGATCCGGTGGGTTCGGTCGATGGCTTGGTTTTCGACGGCAGGGTTCCACCATGGATCGTAAAGGATGACATACGATGCCGAGGTGAGGTTGAGGCCGGCGCCACCCGCTTTGAGCGAGAGCATGAAGACCGATGGGTCCTTGGTCGTCTGGAATCGCTCGATTTCGCCTTTCCGGTCCTTGGTTTGGCCGGTGAGGTAGTTGTAAGGGCGGTTTTCCAATTCGAGGCGCGCCTTGATGAGGTCGAGCATGGAAACGAACTGCGAGAAGACGAGGACCTTGTGGCCTTCTTCGTGGAGCTGATCCAGCAAGTAGAACAGGGACTCCATCTTCGCGGATTCTTCCTTGAGATACTTCGGATCGATGAGGCCCGGGTGACAGCAGATCTGGCGGAGGCGCATGAGGCCTTGCAGAATGGCGAAGGAGTTTTTCTTCACCGCTTCGTCGGAATCGAGGCCGAGCAGGGCTTTTTGAATGCGCTTGAGCTCGGCTTTGTAGAGATCGACCTGGATGCCTTCCATCTTCGAGTAAACCTCTTCTTCTGTCCGCGGCGGAAGGTCTTGGGCGACCTGCAGCTTGGTGCGGCGGAGAAGGAACGGACGGAGACGCGAGGCAAGGCGGGACTGGCTGAGCGGGTCCTTGCGCTTGTCGAAGCGCTTCTTGAAGTAGGCGCGGCTGCCGAGGACGCCGGGCATGGCAAAGGCCATGAGCGACCACATGTCGAGCAGGCGGTTTTCGATCGGCGTTCCGGTGAGGACCAGGCGGTTTTGGGAATCCAACTCGCGGGCGCACTTGGCGGCTTTCGAGTCCGGGTTCTTGATCTGCTGGCCTTCGTCAAGAATGGTGGTGAGCCACTTGATGCCGTTGAGTTCCTCGCCGCAGACGCGGAGCTGGGCGTAGTTGAGAACGAGGATGTCGATGTTGTTCTGAATGTGAGGAACATCGATGTCGTCGCGATTCTTAAGGATCTTAACACGGAGCTGGGGAGTGAATTTTCCAGCCTCGCTATACCAGACGTCCAGAACGGACTTGGGACAGACGACGAGAGCCGGCTTTTTCATGCCGCCCGTTTTGCGGTGTTCTTCGAAGAGCCAGAGCAGGTAGGTGAGGGACTGGATGGTTTTTCCAAGGCCCATGTCGTCGGCGAGGATACCGCCGAAGTTGTTGACCGACAGATAGGCGAGGAACTTGAAACCATCGACCTGATAGGGACGCAGCGTGGCGTTGAGTCCTTCCGGAAGGTCCGGGTTGACTTCGAGCTGGATGTCTCCGGCACGGTTCTTGATGCGTTCCCAAGCTTTCGGATCGAAAACTTCGGCTGCCTTCGGATCGGCGAGCTGAAGGGCGTGCATGCGGTGGGTCTCACCGGAAAGGTCGAAGGGATCGAGGCCGAGACGGGTGACGGCTTCGCGTTGGTCGGCGTCGAGTTTGATTTCGAGGCGCATCCATGATCCGTCGTCCATGCGGACGTAGCCACCGCGTGCGGCGACGAGCTGACGGATCTGGGCTTTCGAGAGATTGACGCCTTGCACGTCGATGACGATGCGGAGGTCGAACCAGTCGATGTCCTGACCGACGACTTCGAAGCGGACGGCGGCGGTGACCGGGTCTGCCAGGATCGAACGGAGGCGGAGATCGATATCGAGCTCGATGTTTTCCGGCATCGCCTTGATCCATTCCGCGAATTTCTCGGGGAATTGCTTGGTGATGCGGGATTTGAAGGAAATCAGCTTTTCATCGTAGCTGAGGCCCATTTCATCGAGGATGGCAGGGACCGGATAGAGATCCTCACGGGCGAAGCGCAGGAGCTGCTTGCCCTTGACGGGTTGTTGCTCGGCGAGTTCCCAGCCCTCTTTGGTCAGGCGCTCGGTGCGGCGGCCCTTGGTCTCGACCGCGGTGACGTCGATGACAAGGTGCTCGGTTTCGGCGGCGGTGAGGCCGGCGATGAGCTTCATTTCAAACTTCGGTTTCAGCTCGAGGTCCGTGACGCGTTTCTTAAGCGATTCGGGCAGCGATGCGCCGATCTTGCGGAGGAACTCGACGCCTTCGAGGGAATCGATGACGCGCTTCGGAATGAGGTAGCGCGGCATGACATCCGTTTCCTCGAGCCAGCGTGGCGGGCCTGGGAAAACAGTTTCGTCGGACTGATAGAGTTCCTTGCGGCCCGGAAGCAGACGGACGGAGTGAGAGACATTTTCACCGGTCGCGGTGACGAGCTGGAGCGCGAAGCTTTTGGCATCGTATGGATCATCTTCGCAAACCCACGAGAGACGCTCTTCGACGACCTTGAACGGGCGTTCGTCGAGGTTGACGATGTAGCCGGTGAGGGCGGGCTGGCGGAAGACCCGGTTCATGAAACGGCAGGATTCCTCTTGATCGAAATCGAGGGTGGTATCGCCGTATTTACGATAGAAAGCGAGGTAGTGTTCCCACAGCGTCTGGCTGGCGGCGTCCATCAGAAGCGCGGCTTCGTGGTGGAGGTTGACGTAATTCTCGATGTCGTTCTTTTCGCGAAGCTGGACCCAAGTGCCGACCTTCTCTTCCTTCACTTCGACGCGGGCTTCGTTGATCGTCGCAACGAGACGGAAAGCGACGGTGAGCGGCGCATCCTGTGGCGGGCGCTCGTTGACCTGTTCGATGCGGTCATACCAGGAGGCGACTTCGCGCTCCTGCTCCCAGTCCGCCATTTTTTTCTGAACGTGGCCGAGATCGGTGATCACGCTCATGAACTCCGGGTAGGCGAGTTTCTTTTTATAGAAGGCGTAGGCGATGTAGTTCCAGAACTCGAGGATGTCGCCGGGTGGCATCGGCCAGAGTTCGAGTGGCTCGTAAGTGGTGATTTCCCAACGCGGGGTGATGCGGACCATGTCGTGGTCGTGGAGCTCGCCCTCGATCACGTAGCGGCGGTAGCGCTTTTCAATTTTCGTGACGAAATCCGCTTCCTTGTCGTCCAACTCGCGGCCGAGTTTTTCCTCGATGATGTCGAGAACCGGCGTGTCATCAAATTCGTTAGGAGACTCCGGCAGATCCTCGCCGCGGTGCATGCGCTCCATCATGGTGGCATACTGGCAGGCCCCGGCGATCAGCTCGTCTTCGGCGGTGCATGAGCCGAACCAACGGTTTCCCTGAAGGCGGAGGCTGGTGCGAAAGATGCCGGCTTCATCCTCGACGCGGCCTTGAATGAACAGGTGATTGCCGAAAATCTGGGTAACCGCTCCGTCTTTTTGTAGCATTTCTCCCCGTTTTCTGGCATCCTCTGGAAAACTATTCAGGAAATTGAGAGTCGCTCTATCTGGATTCATCGCGTCGGGAGTTGAAAGATTGCTCCGACCCGGTCGTCTAGGGATTTTACCTAGCCACGTCGCGTCGGGGCGTCAGGTTAAGCCACGAAAATGATGGCACGCAATAAAAACCTTAGGTCCCCGTTCTTTCCCCGCCTCGCAGAGCCCGGACCGCGATGCCGAGGCCCCCGACGACAAACAGCGCAGGAAACCAAATCGAGTAGCCCGGTGCCAACGAGTCCGGCTTCAAGACGGCGAAATTCGGATTGGCAGGGTTGACCCGGCAGGTCGTCGTTTTTCCGACCGGATAGTCCGCGCTGCGACTTTCCATTTCCGCCCTTTGGGACGACCACGGGTTGTCGCGGAGCGTGATGTGATCGCCCGTGTGGCTCTCGCCTTTCCATTCATAGCCGAAGCTTAAATCCTGCCGGAATTCCATCGGTGACTCGGAGTCGTGTCGTTTTTCCGCGACTTCGGACGTCAGGATCACGCATGGCACTTCGGGCCAGGATCGCATTTCCCAGGCCCTGAGGAAGCTCCGGCCCATCAGCCACACGAAAAGCGCGCCCATCGCGGCCAGACTCAAGCCCAGCGCCATCAGAAAAAGGCGTCCTCCCAGAGTGGACGAATCCGGACGTTTTTTCGCTTCATGCGTCGCAGGGGTAGTGGCCATGGCGAAGGAATGCTTCAATTTTCGCCAGCACGCTATCTGAAATCCTGAAAAAACGATTGCGGTCCCCAATCATCCCGAGCCGGGGGAACGACGATGAAAATTTTTCTGCCGTTTTCCGCTTTCCGGGGTTTATGGTGAATCATGCGTCCTCGCTACCGCCAACTGATCCTGATCTTCGGTTTCGTGATCGCTGCGATCTTCGGTTACTGGCTGGCAAGTTCCGCCGCGCCGCCACGAGCCGCGCGGAAAGAGCTACCGAAAATTTCGGCCAAACCCAAGCCAGCGGTGATCGCGGATGAGGCCATGCCCAGATTCAAACGCGGAGAACGCGGCCCGGTATTCAAACTCGATGAGGAAGCGTCGAAAGCGGGTGCGCTTCCCGGACAGCGGGTGCTCGTTTTCAACGACAAGTCGGCACTGGAGGATTTTCTGAAAAGGGCGGGGGATCGGATCAAGATGATGGGTCGGCTCGATGCATTGAACGCGCTGCGGATCGGATTTCTAAATTACGATGATCTCGCGGATTTGCTGGCTGGTGACGAGGAGGCGTCGTTTGTGTTTCCGGTGGACGTGCCAACCAACGGAGAGGGAAGGGCCCAGGCCGGAGCGGTCGAGATGGGCAAGGGGCTGCTTGAATGGCTGGGGATCAACGAGGACAATTCGACTTGGGGAACTGGCGTCAGGATTGCCATTCTCGATACCGGGGTCGTGGCGAGTTCGGCTTTTAATACGCAAATCAGCTCGATCAATCTCCTCCCGCTCCCGACGGATCTATCGACCCAGAACGGCCATGGCACGGCGGTCGCTTCGATGATCAGCGGGGTCAATTCGCTGACACCAGGGGTCGCTCCGGGGGCTTCCGTTCTATCCATCCGCATCGCGAATGATCTTGGCCAGTCGGACAGTTTCCTCCTTGCACAGGGAATCGTCGCTGCGGTGGATGCCGGAGTATCGATTATCAATATCTCGATGGGCAGTGCGGGGGATAGTTTGCTGGTTAGAAATGCCATCGAATATGCGCGTGCCGCCGGTTCCCTGATCATTGCGGCCACTGGAAACAACGGCACAGATCATGTTTCCTACCCAGCCGCCAACTCCGGTGTGCTAGGCATTGGAGCGGTGGATGCGCTGGGCAATCATCTGGATTTCTCGAATACGGGCAGCCAGGTCGCCGCTTCCGCCCCTGGGTTCGGCATTAATGCCGCGTGGCTCGCCGACCAGGCGGCAAGCGTGAGTGGCACCTCGTTCAGTGCTCCGATCATCGCCGGCGCGATTGCCGCGATCATGACTCAATCCGGCGTGAAAAACATCACCGCCCAACAAGCGGCGAACCTCCTTTTCTCCTATCTCAATGATGGCGGCGAGGCAGGCCCGGATAATGAATATGGTGCCGGCATGCCGGATATCGGCCGCGTTCTGAGCAGAAACACTCGTGGTATCTACGATGCGGCGGTCGCTTCCCAACGGATCGTCGGTCCCACTCCGAGCACCCCTAACGGTCAAATCGAAGTGCTCGTGCAAAATCGTGGCACGGAAACGCTCATTAACACTGCTGTGGACGTTTCCACTCCATCTGGCACGGTCACTGCCAATATCACCTCGCTCGCTCCCAACGCCGTGAAGACCATCCGTGTTCCCATCAACTCACGAAACCCAAACTCACTCCGCTACGATTCGCGGGTCCGCCTGTCCGGCGGCGTCCGGGATTCGAAACCTTCAAACGACCGTCGCATCGCTCAATATGTTCCGGGCGGCAAGTAACGGATTTCTCCTGCTGGTTTCTTTGATCCCTGCGATGGCGGCGTCGCCCCTGCGCGAGGCTGCCAATCCATCCGCCACTCCGGCGAACCAGCTTGTGGTTTCTGGAAATGCCTGCGGGCCGACCGCGCTTTTGAATGCCTTCCGTTTCGGAAATTCAGACTGGCAGCGCGCCTCCGATTCCATCCACGGCGCTAACGACAAAGAACGCATTTACACTCTCATCCGTGAATGCGGGATGCGCCCGTCCAAACACATTATCGGTCGCCCGCGATGGTCGCGCAAGGGCGTGAACATCGCCGATCTCTGCGACATGGCCAATGAAACAGCCAGTGGCAAAATGTTGCCACTCGTCAGCCAGGAAGTGCTGTTTTTGAAAAAAGGGGAGTCTCAGGATAATCTCCTGCGGCGGGTCCATCAACGTCTCGATGTCTCCCTATCCAAAGGTCTGCCGCCCATCCTCAGCCTCCGGCGTTACGTCTTGCGCAAATCGGCGTGGATGGTCCTGGATGCTCATTTTGTCACGCTGCTTTCCATGCCGCGGAAGTTGGAAAAAGGCTCCCGTGGGTTCGCCGTCACCTACGCCGACCCATGGGGTGGAAAAATTCGCACCGGCTCCATCGCCATTCCAGACCGCGCCGTGCTATCGAATCTCGCGACCGCATCCCCCTGCCTCGAAGCGGTTTTTCCCCAATCTTCCGTCGGGAACAAACTCGTTCGCCCGGGAGAGCAAACCATGCTCACCCTGTCCGCCGCGCTCGGCAGATGGTGACAAGTCGGTTTGAGCAACATCGAACGTCGAACGCCCAACATCGAACTTCGAAGTGAAGAGAAGTGAAGAGGAAGAGTTTAGCTCCCAAAACTCCGCATCTGATTCCTCTGATGCCTCAGTCGCTCTTCTTCCTGCGTATATCCCTCCGCGATCTCCCCGCCTCCGCGTTTCGCTTCAACCAAAACAGCATCTGCCTTCGCGTTCCTCCGCGAACTTCGCGCCTTTGCGGTTCAAACTCTTCCCCTTCCTACCGGCTTTTTCATGAACCATTTTTCCGCGTGACCCATCCGGCGTCTCACGTCAGTTTTCCTCCAGACCAACTTTCAAAATCATGGGAAACTTTGCTGCTTTCGAACAAAAAATGTCCGCTGCCGGAATGGGCGATGCCGCCATCCGCGCCTTCCGCCGCAATTATGAGGCGCTCCTCCGCAACGAAACCGGGATGATCCCGGAGGAAACCATCGCCGCTGCCACCGGCCTCGCGTCTTTTGAAAGCATCGCCGCCAGCGCTCCCGCCGATGCCGCGCTGCTCGCCCAATCCGTGGTCATCAAGCTCAACGGCGGCCTCGGCACCGGCATGGGTTTGCAGGGACCGAAGAGCCTCTTGTCCGTCCGTGATGGCGTCAATTTCCTCGATCTCATGGTCCGCCAGATCCTCGATCTCCGCGAAACCAGCGGCGCTCCCGTCCGTCTGCTGCTGATGAACAGCTTCAGCACCAGTGAGGATACGCTCGCTCATTTGGAAAAATACCGCGCTGCCGGACTCGCCGATGCTTCGGAAGTCGAGCTGATGCAGAACCAGATTCCAAAAATCGATGCCGCTACCCTCGATCCGGTCGAGTGGCCTGCCGACCGCGACCTTGAATGGTGCCCGCCCGGCCATGGCGATCTTTACCCTGCGCTTGTCGGTAGCGGCTGGCTCGACCGCCTGCTTGCCGAAGGGGTGAAATACGCGTTTGTCTCAAATTCCGACAACCTCGGAGCCATTCTCGATCCTACCATTCTCAAGTATTTCGCCCATTCCGGCGCGCCATTCCTCATGGAAGTCACCCGCCGCACCGCTGCGGACCGGAAGGGTGGTCACCTCGCGGTGCGGAAAGCCGATGGTAGACTCCTTCTTCGTGAAGTCGCGCAGTGCCCGGACGCTGACAGCGATGCGTTCCAAGACATCGATCGCCACCAGTATTTCAATACCAACAGTTTGTGGCTCCGTCTCGACCTTCTCAAAGAGCAACTCGCCGCAGACTCCGGCGTCCTGCCGTTGCCGATGATCCGGAACAACAAAACCGTCGATCCCCGCGACAAAAAATCGCCCGCCGTCATACAGTTGGAAATCGCCATGGGTGCCGCCATCGAGTGCTTCGCCGGCTCCACCGCGATCGACGTTCCACGCAGCCGTTTCGCCCCGGTGAAAACCACTGGCGATTTGCTCGCCCTCCGTTCCGACGCTTACGAAGTCCTCGCCAACGGCCAAGTCCGTCTGGCCGCCTCACGAAATGGGGTTCCGCCTGTCATCGCCCTTTCGGACGACTACAAACTCGTCGATCAGATTGAAGCCCTCGGCGTTCCAAGTCTGATCCACTGCTATTCGCTGAAAATCATCGGTCCTATCACCATCGCGCCAGGCGTGATCATTGAAGGTGACGTGGAAATCAAGAATCCCACCACCGAGCGCAAAGTCCTCCAGCCCGGCGTTTACAAGGATCAGGTCGTCGAACTCTGAGGAATCGTAATCCGCTGGTTTTCAATTCTCGCGGAGGTTTTTTCTCGCAGGTTTCAGCCTTGCGTAGGGAAAATCATGCTCAAGATTGGCGATACTTCCCATCGGCATCGCTATAACATCTGAGTACGTAAAATCATTAGAGTTACGAAATCGCCATGACAGTCTTGCCAATCCCGGCTGCTGACAGTAAGCCGTGCGGCGCAATGGCAAATATCGGTCCCTTTTCCTTCCCGCAGAATGGTTTTGAAGCAGTAATTTTCGATTGTGACGGCACCTTGGTTGATTCCATGCCCGCTCATTTTGAAGCTTGGTGCGAGGCGCTGGCACTCTACGGAGCAGGCGGTGTTTTCAAAGAGGATGTGTTTTTCGCCATGGGCGGCCGTCCAACTCTCGATATCGTCGTGGAGTTGAACGATGAATACGATCTCAAGCTCGATCCGATCGCAGTCGCGTTTGCCAAGCGCGAAGCATTTTTGAAGCGTCTGAACATTGTGACCTTGATCGAGGAAGTCGCGAATTTCGCCGAATCCCTTCGCGGAAAAGTTCCAATGGCGATCGCCACCGGCGGTTCGCGTATGGTGATTGAAAAAACGCTGAAAATCGTCGGCGTCTCCGATTGGTTCGATGAAGTCGTCACTGCGGACGATGTCTCCGAAGGAAAACCCTCTCCGGAGATTTTCCTCCGCGCCGCGCACTTGCTCGGTGTTGAGCCTTCGAAGTGCCTCGCACTGGAAGACGCGCCCGCCGGAATCGTCGCCGCCCAACGCGCTGGAATGCAGGTGATCGCGATTCCATCACCGTTGGTTTCGACCAGCGTTTGAATTTTTGCCGAAACTGATTTTGCCAACGCGCTGCCGTCCTTAACGCCGTCCGGAGTTCGAACGCTCAGACGCTGCCGAGAAATAAGGGGCGTCGATATTCTATCGACTGAGTCAGGCCGACATTCTGTCGGACGAGCGGAGAAGCCGAGCCTGTTCCTCACGGCAAGACGGCGGACAGAAT
>JBDSZP010000141.1:0-27832 GCA_039925065.1 Luteolibacter sp. | reverse complement strand
GCCAGTTGCCGCCGCCGTTCCAATAGACCCACGCCGAGAGGGTGATGTCCTGATAGTTCCCGCTGCCCACCGGGAGTTTCACGTAGTCGTCCACGCCGTCGAAGCTCGCCGCCTGGCCGTTTTTGCCTGTGGCGAAGCCCGCCGCGCCCGTCGATCCGCCCATCGCCGTTGCGTGGCGGGTTCCCACCACGTCGTTGAAGGTGTTTTCAAAGGTATACTGCGTCACCAGCGACTGACTCACTGTTAGCGGCGCGCTGTCGAGATTGCCGGTCGGGGTGGCGGCGGTGACGATGTAGTAATAGGTGGTGCCGTTGGCAACGTTGCTGTCCGTGAATGTGGTGTTCATCGTGCCCACCGAGCCGACGGTCGTGTAGGGGCCGCCGCTCACTGTGGCGCGTTTGATATCGTAGCTCGTCGCATAGGCCGATCCCCACCAGCTCAGCGTGACGGCGTTCTTGCTCCAATTGGAAAACAAGCCGCTGGGTGCCACACCGGCGGCAATCGGATCGCGAGTATAGGTCAGACTGCCGAGGCCGAGCCAGTCTACCTGTGAGGGGTGAATGGCGACGTCAGGCCGTGGTTCCGGCCTCATCATCTCTGCGACCGTTTTGCTATAGGGCGCGGCGATGCCCTTGACGTTTACGTAGTGGTTGTAAATCTGCTCATACATTGGCACGAAATTGCCGCGCTCCGCCCCGGAAATGGTCTCGGTATAGTCCAAGTCGCAGTTGCGGTGAAAGACCCAGGGCACGTCATTCCCCAGATTGTATTTCGCGTTCATCTCGAAGGCGCGCAATACCCGGTTGTTATCGTAGCCGTAAAGATCGTCGCCCTGGTTCCACGCCGTCTGGCAGAGAAGCGCCATGGCCTGCCAACCGCCAAGGTTGTGCCCTTGGTCGCGTCCGATCTCTTCGGTCTGTCCCATGCCGTCTGGATGGACATACCACGCCGCCCGCTCGATACGTCCGTTGCTTGGGCCGTATTTGAAAAAGTCAACCGCCTGCTCATAAACCGCGCGGTTGTCGCAGAGGATCCCGATGGCCGCCATCGACGCGATGTTCGCGGTATCCCAGTTCAGGCGGTAATGGGTATTGCCGCCCTTGGTGAAGGGCGTGTCATGATGACGCCACAGGAAGTCCAAGTTCTCGGGATAGAACACCCGCATCATCATGTCCTTGTATGCCTGTTTTTCCGCAACAGGCCATCCGGGATAGGTGCTGAGAAGATCGCCACCGATGGCGAAGAGATAGCCGCAAATGCCGGTGCCGAGGGACTTGTTACTGTCGCCGGTAACTCCTAGCAGGCCGGACCAGACGTTGGCGATCTGGACGGCGTGATCGGCATACGCTGTGTCGCCGGTGATTTGCCAGCGCAAGGCGAGCTCATAGATCGCCTGGGCGTCCTGCTGGGAGCGGGTGTAGTTGTTCGCCGCTGAGCCTCCGCGGTTGATGTAATCCACGTCGTAGGCCGGCCACCAGGTCTGCGCCCACGGGCTGTTGGTGAGGATGTCATAGTCTGCCTTCCACGGCTGCGCGTTTGCTGCCACCTTCGTCTTCATCCGGTCAATATCCGCCGGCGTATGCAGAGTGCCGGGATGGGTGAAGGCCACAGGCGCGCCCGCCGACGCCGTCATGTTCACCATGAACACCCGCTCTCCCGCCAGTGGCGTGATCGGCCCGCCCCACCATGCGCGCGTGTACGCCGTCCCGCCGGCATAGGCATCCGTGGTCGTGCCCAGCCATTCGAAATAGTTGCTGGAACCGTTGCCGATCCAGAAGTCAAATCCGTAGGTCGTGTTAGGCTCCAAGTGGGTTGAAAAGGGCAGGTTGAAGGTGATGTAGGTTCCCGCTCCGGTGGCGGTCTGCCCGCTACCGGGATTGCCGACCGAGCCTGCCGTGAACAACTGCCTGGACATCGTGGTGCAATCCGTCCCCGTCACTTTTCCGATCTCTATCTGGATCGGGCCGTTGGTGAAATTCATGTTCCAGCCGGACCGGTTGTTTCCGGTGGCCGTGTTGTTGGTGTAGCCTGCCATCCGCACCGTGATGGACGCCACGTCGTAGCCGTTGGGGTTGCTTCCGGTGGTGATCACCTGGCCCTGGCGCGGCTGGTTGTTGGCGACGTAGGTGCTGGCGTCGTTGGCCGCGCCATTGTCCGAGCCTCCGTCGGCATTGACGCCCGAGCCGCCGATGTTCGCCGCATCGAAAGTCGCGCCGGTCCAGTTGGAGATGCTGGCCGCGCCGCCGGACGGCTGGCTCGGCGAATAGGACACCGTAGAACTGAAACTGAGCGGGTGGGCTGTCGAACGACCCGCGATGAGCAGAGTGGCCGCTGAAATCGTGGCCAGCAGACGGCCTGCTTGTGAGGACGATTGAGTTTGGGACATGGGATTTTCCGTGGATTTTGGGTGTGTAAGGGACCTCTGTATCGATTCGTTGAATCGTCACGCAGATCGGACGTACACGGCATTTCACCGTGGGAGTGGTTAGTTCCGCAGGCTGGATGAAATGGACGTCGGTAGGGTTTTGTTTTTTGGGTTTGCCTTGGAAGAAGAAGCGGAATCGGACAAGGAAACCCGACATCATCCGTAAATCATCATCCACAAGGATATTACGGCCTGCAACGGGGCGCGGATCCACAGACCGCGATCGCTCTGTTCGTTCGTGGTTCAACCCTTGAGGGTGTCTTCATTGCGTAACGAAGACACCCTCAAGGGTTGAACTACAAACAAAGATTTCCGGGCCTTTGCTCTCGAAAAAGTTAGCCGGAGCGGCTTTCACCACTCCGGCTAGAAATCCGTCACTGATTCATGTGGCGGGCAGGATCTCTCACCCCTTCGGCCTATGACCTGCGACGGCGGAGCAGGGCCAGCATGCCCAATCCTCCGAGAAGCGCGGCTCCTGGCTCCGGCACGGCGGTCAGGACGCCGGTGGATTCAGTGAATGTGTAGGTCATGGATCCAGTTGTGCCACTCCAGCTATCCGTGCCGGAGAAGTAACTGAGTCCCAAGCCGCCCACGCTCACCGAAGAGAAGTCGCCTGTAATGGTCCCTCCGTCGAACAGGTTGTAGGCCGCAACCTGGGCGAGACTATAGCCGTTATAACTGATGATATTGAGCGCACCTCCGTAAGTGAGTGTGCCAAGGACATTGCCATAATCGTAGTCCGTGCCAGCAGTGGTGCTGCCTCCAAGTTCCATCGTGGCGACACCTGTGAGGGTGAGATCATTATTGAATGTCATCGACCCCGGGCTGTTTCCGATGGCGAGTGTTCCTGCGACGGTGGTGTTGCCAATAACAGTGCCGGAACCCGCCAGTGTCTGGGTCGCTCCCACCGTGTAGGCGGTGACTGCGGAAACGTCGAAGGTGGCGTTATTGATGATGGTGGAGCTGTTGGCGATGCTGCCGGTGGAGGCGAGCTTGAGGGTGCCGCTGCTGATCGTGGTGGTGCCGTTGTAGGTATTGGTTCCACTCAATGTCAGAATGCCGCCGCCTTGTTTCGTTAGTCCTCCATCCGTGGCATGGTCGCCGCCGATGTTGGTGTGCAACAGCGCCTCGGCGACCGTGACATTGAATCCATTGGTGTGGATGATCGCACCGCCATCGCGGACATTGGCGCGATGGGTTCCGGTTTGGTTCAAGTCAAGGAACGTGGCGCTGGCAGAGGCTGCCTTGAGAACGCCACCGTTGAAGTTGAAAATTCGGGAACCCGTGGAATTGGTGGATTTGATTTGGTTCGCGGTCAACGTGCCACCGTTCAGGTTGACGGTGTTAGTCGAAGTCGCGGCGGTCGTCATCATATCAATGTTACCCGTGCCGCCAACGGTGGTGCCAGCGTCGCTATAGAACGTGAGAGCGCCGGTTCCGCTGATATTCAGGGAGTTGGAGGCGGTTTGAGTGGCGTTCGTGGAGAACCGGATATTGGAGCTCCTTTGCACCCCCATGGTGCCGCCGCTGACATTGACGGTGCCGATGGCTCCTCCAATGGCTCCGACTTCAATTTGGGCTGTGGCCGTAGTGCCGAAGTTGAGAGCACCTCCAGTAACATTGAGCGTTCCGGTTGCGCCGGTACCTTGCCAGCCGACCAGCGTGGAAGCCCCGCCCGACCCGGTGATATTGAGTGTGCCGGTGCCGCTGACCGTGGTAATCCCGTTGGCAGTTGAAGCAACACTGTTGTTATTGCGGGCGAGGGTCAATGATCCGACGGTGGCCGTACCACCTGAAACGTTGAAATTTCCGTTAGCGGCCGAACTGCCGTTCACGTTGGCCGCACCAAGCCGGACTTCACCGACCGCGCTGAAGGAACCGCCCGAAACATTGAGCGCGCCAGTGGATGTGGCCGTCAATCCGAAGCCAATCCAGGTGTTGCCACCCGTTAGCGCGACCGTGCCACCGCTCACGTTCATCGTGCCTTGGCCGGAGTTGCGGCCCAGATACAAATTCGTTGCGTTGAAAGCTCCACCGGCGATGTTGATCACGCCTTGGCTGGCTGCTGAGTTGTCGCCAACCCAGACGATGCCGGTATTCACCGTGCCGCTATCGAGATTGATGGTTGCATCACCGCCGTTGGTTCCGGCGAGGATTCCGATAGTCGTATCTTTGGTCGTCAGCGTCCCGGTGGTATTGATATTGAGTGTGCCCATTCCTGTGCCACCATTTCCCAACAGAAGACGGCCGCTCGTGGTGGACGTGCTTCCAATTGTCAGGCTGCCGCTGCCCTGGCCGAAAGTGGTCAGATTGCTCTGGCCGGTGACCGAAGTGTCCGCGAGATTGTAAACAGAATTTCCAGTGCTGCCGTTTTGGATATAGACCCAGTTATTGACCCCCGTGGTGACGGTGCCACCGCGTTGATCGACCCGGCCTGTGGTGGCCCCGCCCGCACCCAGAACGATATCAGTGGGTGTGAAGGAAGGAGTGGCGGTGATGATGGGGAAAAAACCGGTGCTCGTGTTGATGGTCGCAGCTCCGGCGGTGGGCAGCGCATCGGTGGTCCAGTTGATGGCGTCATCCCAATTGGATGTGCCTGCTCCTCCATCCCAGGTTTGAGCCGCACCTTGGGCGGACTGTGAGCTGAAAGCTGAAAAAGCGGCTGCGGTGACGACGATAAGACCGAGTTGATTGAGGGGGTGATATTTGGGCTTCATGGATGGGTAATGAGAGTCAGATATGGGTGTATAATGAGAGTCAGGTAAGGGTGTTTCCCAACGTTGGACAAAGAAGCGGATTTCGCTGGAGAAACCCGACATGGGACCGGCAAATTTTTTTACCGAAAATTCCCCGCCACCGGATGTCGATGGCGGGGAACGGCGTGGATGCTGTTATTTGACGACCTTGAGGCGGGCGAAGAACTTCGTCGCGCTCGCGGTCGGGATGGTGACAGTCACGGTGTCGAGGTCAGCCGTGGGCGAGTCTTCGACAATGGAAACCGGTGAAACTCCGGGGGATGCACCGATGGTGTAACTTCCCCAAACGGTGAGATCGTTACCGTATTCCACGGTTTGTGTGGTATCAGCTTCGGAAAGATCGCTGCGTTTGAAGGTGAACACGTAATCGGTCCCGACCTTGCTTCCCGTTGGTTTGATAGAACCGTCGGTGGTGGAAGGGTTTCCGCCCAGCACGTATTCCATCAGGTTGTTGATGCCATCGCCGTCCGGATCGTCGGTAGGATCCTGGTCTGCGACAGCAAGGCCGAAACCGGTGATCCATCCGCCGAAGCCGCTGCTTGCGACTTGAAGCGACAGCACTCCGGTGGCCTCGGTGAAGGTCCAGGTGTTGTTGCCATCGACCTTGGTCCACACGTTGGAGACTTCGGTGAACCCCCCGGCCACCGTGAAGTTGGCGGTGAAGGACTTGGTGGTTGTGTCAACCAGAGTCCAACTGTTGCCATTGGCGATGGCGGCCGCCGTCAGGTCGAGGGTGAAATCCCCGTCGAGGGTGGCGGTTCCGGCACCGGTGATTTTGTTAGCCACTCCGTTGGCAGCGATGACGAATTTCAATCCCGCGTTGTCGGCGAGAGTGAGTGTGCCCGCGTTGACAGTGGTGCTTCCGACGTAGGTGTTCACTCCGGAGAGGGTCAGGTTACCCGCTCCACTCTTGGTGAGACCGGCGGTTCCGATTCCGGCAGAGAGGGGCTGAGCGATGGTGACATTGAACGCCTGGGTATCGATGGCTGCGCCACCCGCATCGACATTGGCGGCGGTGAGGCCTTGCAGGAAGGTCGTGCCAGCGACATTCGCCCGGAGGGTGCCTCCGTTGAAGTGAAGGGTGGAAGTACCGAGACCACCGATGAGGGTCGCTGTATCAAGAAGACCACCATTCAGATTGATGACGCCCACGCCGCCAGCGCTCTTGGCTACCGTAAGCCCGGTGCCAGAGTTGATGGCGCCTGCCGTTAGGGTCAGAGTGCCTTTGCCGGCAACACCGACGGATTTGTTAGCCAACGTGGCATTGGTCAGGTTCAGAACGGAGGTGTCCTGGATGATGATGGATGCCTCAGAGCCGACGGATTCACCGACATTGAGAATACCGGCGATGTTCACGGTCGAGGCTCCCTTGGCGATCAATACCGGAGCGGCGTTGAAACCGGTGATTACGGCGTCATAGCCCATGGCGAGGCCTGATGCTGCGGCGGTTTGGCTCAGGGTGCCGCCATCGACGGTGAGGACGGATGACAGTCCGGTGGTGCCGTTGCCGCGGCCGATGGATACCCAGTTAGCGACGGTGAGCGTTCCTCCATTGGTAACGTCAAGCGAGGCGGCGGTGTAAACTCCGGCGGTCTGGAGCTGGCCGCCGACAACGATTTCTCCACCGGTAGTGAAGGTGCCGTTTTTCAGGGCTAGTTTACCGAGCGCCACGTTTGCGGACAAGACTCCGGTGCCGCCATTGGCTCCATTGCTCAGCTTCTGTGCGGTGCTGCTGTTGCTGAGTGTGAGGGTTCCGGTTCCGCGCTTGACGAAGCCGCCGGCGTTGATCGCAGTGGCGATGCCGGTGAAGGTCATGTTCGCATTGGTGTCGATGACGCCGCTGTTTCCGCCGTTTGCACCGATGGTGAATCCACGGTCGGTGGTCACATCAGAGCCGGTGTAAAGCAGGGTGCCTGTTCCGGCGTTGAAACCGATATTCAAGCTGTCGGAGACATTGCTTGCCGCACCGATGGGACTGGCGACACCACCGTTGGTAAGCGTGGAGATGCTGAGAGTTCCTGCGGTAATGATCGTGTGGCCCGTATAGGTGTTCGTTCCTGTAAGCGTGAGTATTCCCGCCGCGCCTTTGTTCAGTCCGAGGGCACCGGCGGCTCCGTTCTGGAGGAGTCCGCCGAAGGCTTCGTCGCTGGCGGTGTTCACGAACAACCAGCGTTCCACACCGCCGCCGTTTTCGACGGTGCCGTTGCCAGTAAGTCCGGTGGCGATGAAGTCGTTGGTCGTGCCAGTGGCGGCACCCGTGTTGATCCGCAGTTTCGCGCCTGCGGCAACGTCCAGGTTGCCAGCGATATTGCTAGGGGTGCCCGAGGTGATGGCAAGGATGCCGCTTCCGGTTAGGGATAGGCCAGTGCCGGAGCTGGTGAAGGAACCGGTGGTGAGGATGCCAGCCGCCACGTTCACGATGGGAGCTCCGCCGCCACTCAGGGTGACAACGCCGCTGTTGAAATCCAGGTTGTTTGATCCGGCGAAGGTGAAATCGCCGTTCCATGTTTGGGCTTTGGCAGTGGTGGTCGTGATGGCCGCTCCACTGGTGTTATTGAGTATGCCGCCGCTGATTGCCAAGCTGCCCGCGGTGGTGCCGCCGATGGCGGAAGCGTGGTTGAGGTTGAGGGTGCCCGAGAGGAGCTCCATGCCGCCACCAGTGAAGGTGTTAGCTCCCGCCAGTGTGAGGGTGCCCGTTCCGTTCATGGTCGTCACGCCGGTTCCGCCGATCGGATTGGTGATGGTTTGGGTTCCGGTGGTTAGGAACAGCAGGCTGGCGTTGTTGGTGATCGAGGAGCTGGCGGCGATCGAGCCGTCGGTTGCACCGTCGCCAAGCTGGAGGACACCGCCGTTGATGGTGACCGCACCGGTCGTGGTGTTGGTGTTGGTGAAGACCACCGTGCCGCTGTTGCTCTTCAGGATGGATCCGCCGGTGATTCCGAACGTGGCGCTGGATAGCGTGTAATAATTGTTGTTGTCGAAGATGGTGCTCGTCGGGCTGACATTGCTGGCGAAGTTCACCGAGAAATTGAGTGCCGAGTCATCGAACAACACTGGATTGCCGTTGGTAAATTCCGCAGCGGTAGCCGGGGTAGTGCTCGGGTCTGCCCAGTTTTTTAATCCGCCGACGGTGCCGGTGGTCCAGTTCGAGTTTTGTTTGCCCGTCCACGTGAGCGAGCCACCGACGATTCGGACTACGATCGCGCTGCCGGTGTTTACCAACGTTGCCGTCTGTTGGCCGGTGACGAGCCCGGGAATTGTGCCAAGCACAAAATTGGAGATCGATCCACTGAACGAGGTGCTGTAGGAAATCACTGGATAGTCACCAGGAGACCAGAATCCACTGGAGTTCGTGGCGTTCACGACCACTTGGCCGGCCGCGTTTGTGGTCAGGGCTGATACCTGGAAATTGCGATCCATAGATATCCCGGTTGCCGTGACGTTTACCGTTGCCGCTCCTTGAAAAGTCAGGGTGCCGACATTCAGCAGTCCCGACGTGCCGTTTCCTGCTGAAAGGGTGTTTCCAACCGCGTTGGCGACCGTAAGCGAATTGATGGTTCCGTTTCCGTCCAGGACGCCCTGGGTGAGCGTCACCGGAGAGGAGATGGTGCCGAAGTTGGCCTGAACCAGTTTAGCACCGCTGCCGTTAATAGTGACGGCGCTGCTGGTGTTGATGTCCGCGCTGCCTGTCAGATTCAGGGTGCCGCCGCTGACGAGAGTGGGGCCGGTGTAGGTGCTCACCCCACTGAGGGTCAGCGTGCCGGTGGATTGCTTTTTCAAGCCTCCATCAACGGCGGCGTCGGGAGTGCCGGTGATCGGATTGTTAGTGGTGATGTTGCTGTGAAGCAGTGTTTGCGCTATCGTGACATCGAAGCCGTTGGTATCGATGGTTGCGCCGCCGTCGCGGACGTTGGCGCGGGCGTTGCCGGCCCCAAGGTTGAAGAACGCAGCCGCATTGATAGCGGAAGCCACCTTGAGCGTGCCGCCATTGAAGTTGAATGCGCGGGTGCCGTTTGTCTGGTTGGACGTGACTTGGGAAATGGCGAGAGTGCCGCCATTCAGGTTGTAGCTGTTGTTAGCGGCCGCCGCACTCGCTTGTTGGAAATCGAGAACCGTGTTGCCGCCGGGAGTGATACCATTGTCGCTGTAGGAGGCAACATTGCCCCCATTCTGATTGATAACGTTGGTGCCGCCTCCACCGTTGGTCGAGAACCTGATATCGGTACCTGAATTCAGGTTGAGAGTGCCGGTATTGATGTCGAGCTCACTTGTAACAGCGTCAAACGCGCCAACCTTCAACCATTTTTCGGCAGTGGTGCCGGCGTTCACCGTGCCGCCGCCGATCACCAGCGTGCCTTTCGCTGCGGCGGTGCCACCCACACCGACGAACATGTCGTTGGTCGAGGTGAGCGTTCCACCATTGACGGTCACTGTTCCGGTTTCGGTATTTGCAGCGGCTGTGCTGACTCCCATTTGTACGGAACCCGCCGTGACGGTCCCTCCGCTCAGGGTGAAACTGCCGCTGCCACTGATCCGGCCCACGAAAAGGTTGCCTGTTGCGGTAATCGTGCCGCCTGCCATGCTGACTGCTCCGGTGCCGCCATTATTGGCGACCCAAATATCCGCAGCGGTGTTGAGGGTGCCGCTATCGATTTTGAGAGTGCCGGTGCTTCCAGCGTTGCTGCCGACAATCACCGAGGCTGTATTTCCACTCCCGGTCGATTGGGCCGATATGGTGCCGGTGGTGTTGATATTGACTGTCCCGGTGCCGTTGTTGTTGTCACGGCCACCGACCCAAAGCTTGCCGATGGTAAGGCCACCCGAGCCTTGCCCAAAAGCAGTGAGATTGCTCTGGCCAGTCACCGACGTGTCCGCAATGTTGAGAGTTCCCGTGCCTCCGACGGTGTTGCCAACGGCTCCGCCGACGAAACACCAGTTACCTGTGGTCCCGATGACATTCATCGTCAGCGTGCCGGACCTCAGATCGAGTCGGCCGGTGTTAGCGGTTGCGGTGCCGAGGGCGACATCGCCCGGCTTGAAGACCGCGGCGTTGGTGGCGGTAATGATCGGAAAATTGCCGGTGCTCGTATTGAGCAATAGACGGTCGGCATTGACCGGAGTCGTGCCGCCCCAGTTGGTGCCGGTGTCCCAAGTCTGGTCCGTGGTGCCCGTCCAAGTTTTATCGGCAGCTTGGGCGGATTGCATGGAGAGTCCTGCGAGCCCCAGACCAAGGCTCAGGGCGGCATAGCGTATCAATCCGGTGGAATTGAATTGGACGCTGAGAAATGGGTTGTATTTGGATTTCATAATAACGGATGGGTCGATGGAGTTGGGTATGGGAGTGCGGCGGATCGACGGCAAAACGTTGCCCGGCATGGGTTTCCCGATGGGACGGGAAGGGGGTGGATTGCCCGTTTCGAATCGATCCGCACCAAGAAGCGGAATGCCCCGTAAAAACCCGACACGGGCTCTCGCGATTTTTTCCTGACGTGGGAAAAGGGGAGGCGGCTCTCTCTTAGCACTTCGGGGAAATGAAAAATGACGCTGCCGAGGGGCTTGGATTCAGAGCTTGGGACAGCGAAGAAATCCATTCTCTCTCTGACCCCGAGGGTCTGAACTATTATTTTAGGATCTTCTCTCTCAGAGCTGAAGGCGATTGCCCAAAAAGGTCTGAATACTCCGATGCAAGTGTCCAAACGCAATCCCGGCGCGGTGTTGATCCTGCCTTCGGTGGCGTGCAGATGGTGGAGGAGGTGGTGCTGATTTGAGCGTGGAAGCGGATTGATATCCGACCGTTCGGGCAGGAGCCGCGGGCGTTGAAGCGAAGACCGAAACCATTTCCTCTGCTAACTTCCCTGCGGCATGTCTTCTGCGAAAATCCCCACAAAGGAGCAAACCGCCGTGTGGCTCGCCGAGCGTTTGGCGATGGGGCACGGGGCATACGTGAGCACCTTGGTGAACCGTATCCGCCGGTGCCAAGAGGATCTGAAAATCCTGAAAAATATGAGAGAATATGGAAAACAAAGGACTGCCCCGTCGACCCCGTCGACCCCGTCGACCCCGTCGAAGTCAATCTTCCAATTTGTATAATCTAGGACTGGCCCAGTTTACGACCTTCGCCATCGTCCCGGTAGGAACGTCAGGCCCGGCACGGTGTCGCTGGATACCAGATCCGCGACACATGCGCGGGTAGTCGGCGGAAATGCCGGATTATTGGAGCGACGTTTAGTTTGTCGAGGGCCTTGCCCTCACTAACACAATGTGGGGGCGAAGGCGGTTCCGGCCAAGGCTGCGGCGGACTTGATGAAGTTACGGCGGGACGATTGCATGAGTTTGTGCCTGTCAGGAATTAGCGTCTTGTTTCAAACGCATAACCTCAGGTTGTCCGGAAGGTTTGGCCCGTGGTCGGCCGGGGGCTCGGCACGCTTCCGCGCGCAATAAAATGCGCCGCCCTGGCGGTTTCCCGACAGGGCGGAGCTTCGAGTCGTCGCGGTATCCTGAGGGATCAGGGAGCGGCGGCGACGGTGCTGGCGATGATTCCCGCGCCCTGCGGGGTGGGGTGTACGCCATCACTGAAAAGTTCCGGGTGATTGAGCAGCGGCGTGTTGTTGTCGATCAATGTCAAACCGGTCGTGGTGGCGATGTTGCGGAGGGTCGGAACCACGGTGTTTTGAATGAACGCGGGATCGAAGGTGGTGCCAAAGGGATTTGGCAGATAAACGGGCGGAATCAGACAGACGTAGATTTTGGGATTCGTGGCCAACCCCTGGTATTTTGCAATGAGCGCCCGGTAATCCGTATCGAACTTCGCGGTGTTCCAGTTCCAGGATTTGGAATCGTTCGTGCCGAGCATGATCACCACAATGTTAGGCTTGAATTGCAGGCTGGCCCGATAGGCGCCCGTGTTCCAATAGGTGTTGTCCGAACGCTTCAGGGCGGTGGCTCCGGACAGGCCGAAGTTGCCGACTGAATAGGTGTTTCCCAACTGTGCCTGCAGTTGGGCGGGATAACTATCAACTCCTGGATTTTGCAGCGCGTATCCGGCCGTAATACTATCGCCAACACAGGCGACTTTGATTTGTGCCCAGGCGGACTGCATTCCTAGCAGGATCGCGGCGCCCGTGGCCAGGATTCTTGCGAAACGATGTTTAATAGGGTTGTACATAGGTTTTGTCTTCTTTGTTTTTTATGTGATGGGTTTGTTGTTTTGTCCACGGAAGTGGTTTGGGCGGAACTTGGTCCGGAGCTCAACGAAATGCGGGCAAAGCTCCGCCACGGAATCGAGCGAGCGAATCAAAAACAAAAAGTGGGATTTTATGGGTTTGGTAGCGGGGCCGCAGGTGTCGATCCCATTACTAATGATTCATCATATAGATTCATCGTTTTTTATCAATCACCCGTTCTAGTGGTTCTTTGCTCACCCGGTCGGCTTGAGGGAGATTGTTAATTGTTGTGCCCTCGTTGATCATACAACCTTTAATCAGATTCCCTTCGTATCTTCCGCCGAATCTGTGAGCCGGAGTGCCTCGTCAGTTTTATTGTTCCGGTTGACGAACCTGTGTGATCTTTCAGTTCGCCGGTCCGGTTACCACCCGACGACGATTCGATAGAACCGCTTTTCGTGGTTGGAGCCGCCGGGGTCGGTGACCGGGACGGTGCTGCCGGTGCCTGCAATGTTGGCCTGCACGCATCTGGCCGATCCGCAACAAGCTTGACTGATGCCTGCGGCGTCGTTTTCGACGGGGAGGAGGCTTTGAGGACGTCGCCGTGACCGTCGCAGATGAGGGCGACGTGTTTGCGCTTGGCATAGTCGAGGGCGATGCAAAGGACTTTGCGGGCATCTCCGGCGCGTTCGAAGACGGAGCGGACGAGGACGTTCTGGTTGCGATAGACGGATTGGATCTTGCTGGATTTCTTCATGCCATGTTAGGCATCTTCAAACATCCGCCGAAGCAGTCAGGCGAGCTTGAGCCTTACAGGCTCGCCCGCCTGCTTCGGACGGCGTGGAAATGGGACCGGTCCTAGATTATTCATATTTGAAGATTGATCGTGGTGATTCTGGGGCGCACACTGCGCGTCATGGCGAGACAGCCGAGATTTCGAAACGCCCGGTCATGAAAGTATTTGAAAAATCTAGGACCGGGCCCCGTTTAGGCGGCCAACCGGCAGACATGCTGATAGCTGCTACAGGCAGCGATCAGTCCGGCGAGGATTTCGAAATCAAGGTTGCGTTTGATGTGAACAATAATTATCTGACAGATTACTGAATGATCCAGACCCGCACGACAGACGCCTAAATGGGGTGCCAGTGAAGCGCCGGGATAAACCGGCTTGGAAATGAGAATGAACGAGTGGCCGATGCTCACGGATTAACAAAACGCTTGCCTCCGAGGTGGCTAGTGGCCAGATTCCGCAAACTCGAAACCATGTTAACCCGTGAGCAATGACCCCATTTGCGCCCCTGTCAAAGTCCACGGTATCGCCATTATGACTTGTCCTGAAATTTCCGCAGACATACAGATTTCAAAGAAAATGACCACAAGGTGCTGGGTTCATATAGGAATGCATAAAACCGGTTCGACGGCGATCCAGCAGAATCTTGCAAAAATACAAGCTGGTCATGCTTGGAGGCTGATGAGGACAGGAGGACGGCCGAACATGGGGGCGGTACTCTGTGCAATGTTTGACGATGAACCTCACAAACTGTTCTGGTTCAAACAGCGGGAGGAGGGCCGGGAGGCCGTCATCCAGCAGGGGAAAATGTGGAAAGAAGAGCTCTTACGCGACATTCAAGATCTCAACGGGAGGACCTGCATCATTTCATCGGAATTCCTCTCCGGATTCGCGAGGGATACGCTATCCCGTTTCCACGATTTCCTCCTTCCCCAATTCGATGAAATCCGTGTGATCGGATATGTCAGGCCGCCGGTTTCCTATTGTGTTTCCCAATACCAAGAAATGCTCAAATATGGCCATTCGGATTTTAACATCGACAAAGTCCATCTGAGCTATCGTGAGAAGTTTGAAAAGTTCGACGAAATTTTTGGTGGGGATTCGGTCGTGCTGCGTAAATTCGATCCTGAGAGTTTTCCAGAACGCTGTATCATCAGAGATTTTTGCCAGCAGGTAGGCATCGAGTTTCCGGAAGATCTTCACATCAAGCGCCGTAACGCGAGCCTTAGCCGGGAAGCATGCGGGATTCTCTATGCCTACCGGAAATACGGCCCCCCCTATGGTAGGGGTGGTGCTGCATTTGAGGAAAACTCCCAACTCGTCAAGGCCTTGGCAGGGATCAAAGGCGAGAGCCTGAGAGTCCACCATCATCTCATGGAGGAAATGCTTGAGAGTAAAGCGGAGGATATCATGTGGATGGAAAATCGATTGGGGGCCTCATTGGAGGAGAAGACACGCAATGACGAAGTTTGTGTTCGTAGTGAACAGGATTTTCTGACGATCAGCCGCAGATCATGCCAAAAGTTCGCTTCCCGTTTCGGAAAGCAGCAGCATCGGAAAATCCCCCGCCGTTGGATTCCTGAGGACGATCCTGTCGATCCGATTAAAGTCGCCGAATTTGTTGAAAAATGCCGAGAATTGGCGAAGAAAGAAAATGATTCTTCCATCCTTTCCCGCGAGTCTGCGGAGAGTCTTGGTAAGAAACCTGTCGAAAGGATGAGCCGGTTCGGATGCATTGGAATAATTGTGAAGTATTGCAAAGACCGTATTCGAAAAGCTGTCGGTCCTAAGAGCTAGTAAAAGTAAATGGAGTCATTGAAAGCGCCGGGATAAAACCGGCTTGGAAATGAGAATGAATGAGTCTTCAAAGAACTGAACGGGGTACCAGTCCTGGATTATTCATATTTGAAGAGTGATCGTGCTGATTCTGGGGCGCAAATCCTCAAAATGCCGAATTGATGTCGTGCGAACATTTCCAAATTGCCACCGTCGATTTTCAGGTGAATCAGTAAACGATCCGGAAGGTGGCGTCTTCCTTGTCGAGAGGGTCTATCACCGGTTCGAGGCGGAGATAGAAATTCGCGTGGCGCAGGTAGAGGCCCGGCGAAGAACGCGAGCGGAACGACGACCACGAGCTGTCGGCCAGTCCGGGTTCTTTGACGAATGTCGCATGGTTCCTGAAGGCCTCGGAACCGTCGTCCTTCGCGAGGACAATGTGCTCGGCGATGGAGCGGAGATAGTGACCGGGAAAGTTGGCGGCCTCGAAAGACACGCAATTGGCATCAGCGAGGCCGGGAACAATCTTCCATTGCGAGTCCTGATAGGGATCGAATGGATAGCGCGAAATCCTGCCGATCGCTTGCTCGTGCCTGACGAAAAAACTGGGAAAATTCCACGTTTTGAGACGGTTCCAAGCGGGACGACCCCAGCGCCCGATGACGCGGTCCATTTCCGCACGGGTGATCGGGATGATGGTCGGGTGTCTTACATTGAGCGGCGGAGTGTAGTCGCGCATGTTGACTTCCTGCCAGTTATCGGTGCCGATGTCTCCTGTCTGCCACGCGTGCAAAGAGCCGTAATCCCCATAGAGGAACCAGCGGTTTTCATGCAATGACTTCACGATGATAGGCGCGCCGATCGCCATGTCACACGTTGGTTTCGCATAGATGTCAGCATCGAAGCTGCGGGGCGCGAGGGTGGGGGAGCGGGAGCCGCGCAGCCGGTTAGCTACGGAATCCTTATAATAGAGGAAATAACCGGCGTGATCGGGTTCGTGGCAAAGTGTGGCGTCACGGACTTCATAGCCGGGATCGAAAAACACTTCTTCGGGGCCGACGCTCTTGAAATCGGTGGTGTAATTGACGTGGATGCGGTGGGTGTCGGTGCCGCCGGACCAGATGATGCCGTATTGTTTTTTCTCGGGATCAAAGAACGCCTCGGGAGCAAGGGTTTGCATCAGGGTGTCATGGAGTTTCAGTAATCGCGGGCTGCTGAAGGTGATGAAGTCGGTGGTGTCCCAGACATGGATGTCCTGCCGGGTGACCGTTTGCTGGTCGGCCTGATCAGTGGCCATCACGACAAAGCCGCCCTCCTGTTTGCGGAGGAAAAACGGATCGTGAAGACCTTTCAACCCGAGGTAGGGAACGAGTATCGGCTCGTTCTGGTTAAGCGGCATCCAGTTCAGCCCGTCCTCACTGGTGGCGAGATGGAGGGTGGGGGAGTTCCCTATGCCGTCGGGTGATTCGGTGGAATAGCCCATCAGATAGCCTGCCATCGGTTCCTCCGCCCGCACGGCTGTCGCCAGGAGGAGGAAAACGAACAGGCGGCGGATCATTGAAACAAGGGATGGGTTTTCAGAGCCGAGCTTCATGTCATGGGCGGAAATTTCAAACGAAAGATCCGTATAGCCGCCGGGAGTCTCATGGCGTGGCCGAGAGGCCGGTGGCGTTTGAGTATCCCGAGTATCCACCGGTATTGTAAGCACGGACGCGGTAGCGAAGGGATGTCGGTGCGCTCAGACCGGTGTTCACGAAATCGGTCGCAGTTGGGGCGACATCAGCGATTTCGTAGAAAATTCCGTTTTCCGATGCGGCTTCGATTTTGTAGCCCGTCTGATTGGTGGCGTTGTTTTGCCAAGTGAGGCGGACTTCGTTTTTCCCTACCGACTTGGCTGCGAGCGTCGTTGGTGCGACCGGTGGTTGCGGCGGTTTCACATCGAGGATCACATTGTCGAACGTTGCGGTGGACGGGCCTTTTGCGCCGCCACAGGCAGCGAGGCCGACTTGATAGCTTGCTGACATTGGGACGGTGCTGGTGCCAGCGCTGAACCACGTCGTTCCATCGGGGGATTGGAAAGCAGTGAAGACGTCGCCCACGCGTTGGAGGCGGAACCAGATCGGGAGCCATGTGTAGTCGTTGCCGGACTGGGAATTCATTTTGCCACCGGTGGTGGAGCGGGTATTGAAGCGCGCCTGCCGACCACCAGCATCTCCCAACGTCATGGCGAGGGTTTTTGCATTCGGGTCGGTGCTCTCTCGCATCATCAGTCCCACGCGAGCAACATCGCCGTGGCGGTCGATGATCCGGGCGGTGATGGTGAAATCGCCGCTGAAGGTGTGGGAAACAAAGTTGCAGCCGTCGGTTGTGCCGCCGATGCCGGTGCCACTTGCGTCGATGACAAAGGAATGATTCGCCACGTCGGCATATTTTGTTTCCCCGTTGGCCTTCGCTTCGCCGAGGTCGGCCTGAATCCAGCCTGCGGGCAGTGCGCCACCGGCTGCGGGAGTCGAAGTGACGGGAACGGATTTTTCACTCGTGCCGGCTTGGTTGAGTGCTGCAACGGCATAGTAATACGTCGTGCCGCTTTCCACCTTGGTGTCGGTGTAGGAGGGTGTGGTCCAATTGTTAGTCGAGTAGATGCTCGTGAAAGGTCCGCCATACGGTCCGCCGTTCGCGGCGGACCGGAAAATCTCGTAACCGTGAGCGGTGTAGGCACCCGAGGGAGCCCATGCGAGACCCACCCTGCCGATGCCTGCGGTTGCGGTGAGATTCTGAGGCGCTGGCGGAGCGGAGAATGCCGGATACGGAGAGGCAGCGGCGTCCAGCGTGAAGGTGAGTGTCCCGTAGCCGAAAATATCGATTTCTCCGGGTTCCGGCCGTTTCATTTCGGCGAAGGCCTTGATGTTCGGTGCCTTCAGTCCCTTACGGACCACGTAGTGGTTGTATAACAGCTCGAAATGCGCGGCGGCGAGGCGTCCCTTGTAGTTGGTGGAGACATAGGATTGGTTCGCGTTATCGGCGTTCGTATAATAGGTGAAGGGCACGCCTTTCCATAGCGTGTATTGCGCGGCATATTCGCCACCTTTCAGCAGCTTGTTGTCGTCGTAACCGAAAAGATCCAAGCCTTGGTTCCATGCGGTCTGGCAGAACTCGGCGAGCAGTCCCTGGCCTCCCATCGTGTGGGCCCAGTCGCGCCCGGCCTCCTGCCATTGGCCAAGTCCGCCCGGATAGACGAAGGGCACGGCGTTGAGAATGCTGCCCATGCCGTTTCCGGTTTTGAAATACTCGACGGCTTCTTTGAATTTCGCCCGATCATCGCACAGCACGGCGATGCCAAGAACGGCGACCATATTGCAGGCGTCCCAGTTCGCCCAGCAACGGCTGACCGGACCATTGCGGTGGTTTTTCAGGAAGTCGCTGCTCTTGGGATACCAGTATTTCACCATCATCTCCTTGAACTTGTTGAAATCATTCTTCGACCAACCCGGATAAGCCCGCAGCACTTCGGCCGCGAGGGCGAAACTGCCGATCGGAATGCCGCTGAGGTCGTCGCCGTAAGGTCTCTCGTGGACGGTCGATGCCCAATCGTTGGCAATTCTTACCGCGCAGTCCGCATAGCGTGTTTCGCCGGAAATCGACCACCGCAGCGCGTTGTAATACATGGCCGTCGCGTCGTCCTGCGCGCGCTGTCGGCTGCCCATGTCGGCCGCTGGCCGGGCCCGGTAATTGTCCTGCGCCTTGGGATCCTTGATGAGGAGATTCCAGCCATCGATCCAAGGATGCTCGCCTGCGGCCACTTTGGTTTTCATGCGTTCCAGATCAGCCCGCGTGTGCAAGCCGCCGGGATGCACGAAATTCTGGGCAGAGGCGGGCAGGATGATGGCCAGTGGAAGAAGAACTCCGAGGAGTGTGCGGCAGAAATAATTCATAGTGAGTATCGTGCAGAAGTGACGTTGCACATGGCGAGCGTCATGAAAGGTTTCCTTGGAAGATCTGATTATCGAGCGAGGATGAAGGTGTTGATCGAGTGCCCGGGCAGCGTGACCTTGAGCGTGTCACCATGGGATCGGCCGACGGCCTTGAGGTCAACCGGTAACGGTTGTTTCGCAGAATTCCCCATCACGATCACTGTTGAGCCATCGGGATTCAAGAAAGCGATCTTGTCGCCCCAAGCGCCTGTGGTCTCGACGCGCTTGGCTCCGGGTTTCACGAACCGGCTGAAATGACGCATGACGTGATATTCGCCGTTGTAGGTTACTTTGCCTCCGCGACTGACGGTGATCGGCGCGTTCTGCGGCCATTTCCATGGACCAACGCCGATTTCGTCGAGCACCATGTTCCAGAGGAAATAGGCGTTGGCACCACCGTCGAAGTAACGCTTCATCAGGAAGAAGAGACGTTGCGCGTCGGCCCATGAGTTGGCGCCCTTCTGGCACTCCGTCTCGCTCTGCATGAGCTTTTTGTCGGGATACCGCTCACTGGCGGTTTTAATCTGGTTCTTGCTATCGTATTGGAAGGCGATGCCGGTGAGAAATGAGTTGGCTTTCGGATCGCCGAGCACGGTGGCGAGGCGGTCATTGGAATCGTCACCTTTGTTCGGTGGGTCTCCATTGAGGCCGAGCCAGAGTTCCACATGGGTTTCCCGATCGCGCAATGTAGGGCCGAGATAGTCGCCAATGAACTCGCGCAACTGCGGCCCGGTCCACAGGCAAGTCGGATAGATGTTGGTGATGTTCGGCTCGTTCTGAGGGGTCAGGGCGTAGATGTTGATACCGGCCGCGCGGTAATCCTCGACCCATCGGGCGAGATACCTCGCGTAGCTGTTGAGGATGGGTGGTTCCCATTTGAGCGAACCGCTGCTGTAGTTGTTATTGGTTTTCATCCAGGCGGGCGGACTCCAGGCCGAAGCCCAGCACCTCAGCGCCGGGCGCACGGCCATCGCCGCTTTGATGTAGGATGATTAAAACACGGGCGAAACGGAATAGCGGATAGATCATGAAGTGTTTCATCTGTGGGTGATTCACCATCGCGATGAGGGATTGCCTGAGTGATAACGGCGCGCTTTTTACGCCCGGAATTGCTCAAAACTATCACTGCAATCGTGGTAGGAATGAGATCCCGGATGAGAAGCGGAAATTCCGTGGAAAACCCGACACGAAATTTCAACCCCCGTCGTAGATCAGCGAACTGGCCTCGCGGTAAAGAATCCGGGCGAGCAGCCAGTCCCACCAGAACCCCCGTCCTGAGCCGAGCGGTTCGGGGGTTGGGGCCAGGTCGGGAGTGAACGCGAACTGGATCAGTTCGCGCGATTTTTCCAGTTCCGAGCGGGCTGTGGTCAAGCGTCCCAGACGGAAGTTGGCCATCGCAAGAACCGGATGGATGGCTGCGGAAACGGCCTCGCTTGGCTCCCGACAGGCCAACGCGTTGTCACCCCAGTAAACCGCCCGGTCGAAATTTCCCCTGCGGTATTCCAATAGGCAAAGCGACCATGATCTCCACGCTGCGAGAAATGTGTCCCTTCCGGGTTTCGGTCGTTTCTTGTCCTGACTGGCCCGCTCCATCAATTTGCCCAGAGGTTCGAGCCGCCGGACGAAATCCTGATCGGCGGGTAACAGCAGACTGGCTTGAATCGTTTGGACCGCAGACATCACGTCGGTGGTCCCCACAAGCCGGCTGACGACCCATTCGCGGTAATGTTGGTAATCGCTCATGTTGCCGTTTTCGACCAACGGGGGACCTGGGGCGATGAGATCGCTGGTGGCGCTGATCCGATCCGGGCTGGTCAGACTATTGGCCTGGGTGAGCAGGAGGAAACATTCGGTGGCTTGTTTCCAACGGCCGCGCATGGCATTCCAACCGCCGAGGGAACGGAGTACGTTCGCGGCTTCGAGTGAGGGTTCGACGCTGGCGAGCGGAGTCTGCCGGAGCTGGGCGTCGGCCTCCTCGATTTTCCCCTCGCTCATCAGCACGGCGACCTGCGCGATGTTTTCACGGATGGACGCGTTTTGGCGGAGCTTCGCTTCATTGGCGCGAGCGGCTTCGGCGACCTGCGTCATGCGTGATTGCTCGCGCGTCGCCCTGAGTTCGCGGAGATAAGAGACATAGGCCAGCCCCAGACCGAGAACGAGAGCGGCGGCGATACCGACCGAGGCGACCACGGTGATGCGATTTCGCCTGACGAATTTCTGAAGCAGATAGATGGTGCTCGGCGGGCGGGCCGTCACCGCGTCGTTGTCGATGTAGCGCTTGAGGTCCATCGACAGTCCGTTGACGGTTTCGTAGCGGCGCTGGCGATCCTTTTCGATGGCCTTCATCACCACCCAGTCGAGGTCGCCCCTGACCAGGGAAATCAGCTTCGCGGGCTCGGTGTGGCAATCGGTGGCGGTTTCCGTGCGCTGTTCCAGAGTCAATGTGCCCAGTAGAGCCGACGGGCGTGACGGCTCGCGTTCGATGAGCAGCCGGCGCATTTCCAGCACTCCGGCCGAGGATAGTTCCTTGGGATCGAATGGCGTGCGTCCGGCTAACAATTCGTAAAGCAGGATACCGAGGCTGTAAACATCGCTGCGGGTATCCACGTCGATCCCCTTTCTATCAGCCTGCTCTGGGCTCATGTAGGCGGGGGTCCCGACGAAATGGTCGTGTGAGGTGAGCAACGTTTCCCCGACCGATCTTCCGGTGGTGGCCTTGGCGATGCCGAAGTCGATCACCTTGGGAGCGGGCTTTCCGTTGTGTTGGGTGACGATGATGTTGGACGGCTTGATGTCGCGGTGGATCACGCCCTTTTGGTGGGCATGTTGGATCGCGTTGCAAACCTCGATGAAAAGGTCGATCCGCTGGCGGACATCGAGCCGGTTCTCGTTGCAATAATCGGTGATTTTCTCGCCGCGGACCCATTCCATCACGAAATATGGCCGCCCAGTTTCCGTTGCCCCGGCGTCGAGCACGTGGGCGATGTTCGGGTGGTCCATCACCGCCAGCGACTGACGCTCCATTTCGAAACGGGCGATCACGCTTTCAGTGTCCATTCCCAGCCGGATGACTTTCAACGCCACCAGCCGCTGCACCGGTTCCTGTTGCTCGGCGAGGTAAACGACGCCGCAGCCGCCCTCGCCGATGCGTTCCAAAACCTTGTAGCGTCCGATCCAAGTTCCCGGGCCTTCCGCCTCGGGAAAATAAGGGAGGGGAGTGAGGTCGTATTCAATCGGGATCGATGTCGGGTTCTCGCATGCCTCCGCTGCCACGACGGTTCGTGCTTCCTCCGCTTCTAGAAAAAAGACATCGGAGGCTTCGTGCGCCGCCAGCAATTTGTCCAATTGGGCGCGTAGGGGGGAATCACCATTGCAGGCCTGATCGAGGAATGCTTTGCGGGTCTCGGGGGATTCGATGAGCAGCGCAGCCTCGAACAAGGCTTTCTCGATTTCTTTGGACACCGTCATCTGTTTATCGGACTTCTCACTCAGACAGAAAGCGTGTTTGCCTCGGAAAAACCGACATGGGATTTGAAGGAGTCACCGTGAGGCGATCTCGATCTCCCGAACAATCTGGAGGAGGCTGGCCCTCGCGTAAGCCCATTGGCGTTCGATGGTGCGAACGTTGACTCCCATGGTGGCTGCGGCTTCCTGGTTGGTGAGTCCTGCGAAAAACTTCAGCAGGATGATTCTCGCGCTTTCCGGATCCTCTTTTTCCAAACGCTGGAGACTTTCATCAATGACGAGCAGGCGTTCGTCCGCAGTGGGATGCGTGGTTTCCAGAGGGCCTGTGGCCAGTTCAGCACGCCTTCCGCCGCCCTTGATGCTGATTTTCTGGCGCGCGCGGTCCACGAGGATGCGGCGCATGGCCAATGCCGCCGCCCGGAAAAAGTGAGCACGGTCATTCCAATTCCGGTCGCCGCTGCCGGACAGTCTCAGCCAAGCTTCATGGACCAGGGCCGTGGGCTGCAAGGTCATCCCTGCGGATTCCCGCGCCATCCGTGATGCGGCAAGGCGCCGGAGTTCATCGTAAACAAGTGGGAGCAGTTGCTCGGATGACCGGTTTTCAAGGGTTTCGGTGGGATGCATCGTTGGGTTTTGTTTGGCAGGGTTTTTCAAAAAACACGTCAAAATGACACATTTCACGGGATCAGCACAACTCAAGAGGAGTTACTCTGGAAAGCGTGCGGCTGTTTAGTGCGTCCAGGGACGTTTTCCAAACAAACTTTTCAACAATCATGTCGGGTTTTCTCTTTCAATTCCGCTCCTCTCTTCAAGCAATCATCCGGACGGCGGTTCCGGCCGGCGGCCCGCACCGTTTCATGGCGGCGCTGGCTCAGTTGCGTTCAATCTTTTCTGCTTCCGACAGGTTGCGTTTTGACAGTGATAGCAGAATCTATCAAATTGTGATAGCGTGGAAATCCCATGCATCAAAAATTTCAGAAATCATCAAAAGGGATGTAACGGCAGCGATGCTCGGGTTACATTAAAGTAAGTGCCTCCGTTTCCTTCCAACGACGTCTCCTCCGATGCCGCGCTGATCGCCCGCGTTCAGCGCGGGGAGCATGACGCGTTCGCCCAACTGGTGGACGCTCACCTTGCTCCGGTGCGCGCTTTCGTGGCGATGAAGCTACCGGTCCCGCACCTTGCCGACGAGCTGACCCACGAGACGTTTGTTTTTGCATTTCAACATCTCGAGAACTTCGAACTGCGGAGTTCGTTCCGTGCCTGGTTGCGGGCGATCGCGTTCAATCTGGTCCGCCGCGAGTTGCTGCGCTTCGGGCGCGAACAACGGAATCTCACAAGGCTGGAGGAGGAACAGATCAACGTGCTGATCCGGGAGTCGGAAAAGGACGCCATGGTGGATGAGGCGAAGTTTTTGGAGGAATGTCTGACGCTGCTGCCTGAACCCATGCGGCGGTTGGTGGATGAGCGTTACCGGCAAGGTCATGGCAGCGACGAAATCGCGGCGAATTGGCAGCGCAGCCCGGAGTGGGTGCGGGTGACCTTGTTGCGGGTGCGCCGGAAGCTCCGCGAATGCATTGAAACGAAGATGGAGGTGTCCCATGGTCACTGACGAACAACTGGCTGCCTACCTTGTCGGGGAGATATCCGGCGATGAGCGGGAATCGTTCGAACAAACGTTGATCGGGGATTCGGCAGCCATCGGGGAGTTGCTCAGGCAGCGCAAGATTTCCGCAGGTTTGCATGCGCTGCTGGGCGATGACGGCGGCCGATTGACAAAGGGAATCCTCGCCAGTACCCGGGGAATTCCGTCCAGCGCGATGGCGGAGCGGATCGTCAGAATCCAAACGGGGCGCGTGGCGGTTAGGAGAAATCTCGCGCTCGCCGCAATCGTCATGTTGGGGGCGTTCGGAATCTTTACTTGGCAGAGGCAGCAGCCGGTTGCGCAGATCGGGAGAACGGCCGCAGCAATGTGGTCGGCAGGAAATTGGAAACATGGAGATGCACTGCGGCGCGGCTCGTTGAAGCTGGAGCACGGAGTTGCGGAGATCCGGTTTACGAAAGGAGCGCGGGTGGTGATCGAAGCTCCGGCGGATTTTGAACTCACCGGCAACAATGGACTGAAACTGCAATCAGGCAGACTCAGCGCGAATGTGCCGCCCTCGGCTCATGGATTCACGGTGACTGCCAACGGGTTTTCCGTCGTGGACCATGGGACGGAATTCGGCGTCGCGGTTTCCAATGCCGCCGATGGCTCGCGGAAATCCGAGGTGCATGTTTTCAAAGGAGACGTGGTATTGAAGGCCGGCGGCGAGCGGCATCTGAAGAAAAACGACGCGGTCCGGATCGGCACCGGATCCGTGGAGTCGATTCCGGATCGGCCGGACCAATTTTCCGGCAGCTCACGCCTGACTGCCACGGAAGCTGCCGAAGAACTCGCCATGAATCCGGCGACGCGGGTCCATCTTGATTTCGAAGGGAAGCTCACGAATGGGGCCGCTGCGGGGCAGGGGATCGCGCCGGAAGTGAGCGGCTGCAACCCCACCGATGGCCGCTGGCCAGGAAAGGGAGCGCTGGAGTGGAAATCGGCGGGGGATTGCGTCCATCTAACCATTCCAGGAGAATTTCAGACGATCACGCTGGCCGCATGGATCCGTGTGGACGCACTGCCCCATTTGCAAAGCTCGCTGCTCATGAGTCAGTCGGAGATGCCCGGCGACGTACACTGGTTCCTGCACGAGGCTGGAAAACTCGGTTTTTCCGTCATCGGATCGGACGGGAAATGGCACAACGCCCTCACGCCTTCCTCACCGGTGCGGGGAATCCTAGGGAAATGGACGTTTTTTGCCACGACCTTCGATGGATCGAACGTCACCCACTACGTCAACGGTCTACCCGTGACGACGGTCCCCCTTGCCGGAGTTTTGCCGCTGCGACCCGGCGCGGTCGAAGTTGGCAACTGGGGGCGTCCTTCGACCTTGCGGGCATCTCTTCCAACCACCCGGGCCCACGGTGGTCTGATTCGAAACTTAAACGGGCGCATGGATGAATTCGCCCTGATGGCGACCGCTCTCTCAGCACAGGAAATTCTGGACCTCTACGAAAAAACCCGTGCAGCGACCGATATCAAATAATCCCTTTTCCGATGAAAAAAACTCTCTTCATACTGCTAGCCTTCGCCTCCGGGCTGCATGCCCACCCGCTTTCCTTCAGTTCGGCGGTGTCCTATTCGCCGAGCCAGCCGTCCGGCGGCGCGGCCAGCATCTCCAACTGGACCGCCGCCACCTTCGATGCGGCCAACGTCGGCGGCTCGGGCGTGAATGCCGACGGAGGCTCGGACAATGGCGCGGCCAACGACGCCACCACCTACGTCGCCAACAACCAGCCTCGCCAGGGCCAGGTAATTACCACCGGCAGTAACCCCAACGGCTACGACGTGGCGTCCATCACGGTGCGGATGGCCGGCTACACCAACAACACGGCCACCGGAAACAACCGGTCCGGCTGGGACATGAATTTCACCAACGGCCCGCTCCAGATAGAGAGCGGAAAAGTGACGGGCACCGACTGCACCACGCTGACCAAACAGTTGTTCACGGCCGGGTCAACGGGCAATCCCGGTAGCGGGCAGACCGCCGCCGGAGCGGGAACCTACATCACCTTTAACCTGCCCTTTTCAACCCACCTGGAGCCTAACACCACCTACGGCTTCGACTTCTGGATCGGCAACGGTTCCACCAACTATTTCGAATGGCTGGGCACGACCGCGGATTCGTACGCCGGCGGCACGGCGTACACCCGCGAATGGTGGGGCGGGCCGATCACCCCGCTCGCGGGGGAGCGGGTGTTCATGGTGAACATGACCGCCTCGGCGGCCGCGCCCCCCGCCTTCGCCCATCCGGGCGTCCTCCATACGCAGGCCGATCTCGACCGCATGAAATCCAAGATCGCCGCCAGCGCCGAGCCGTGGGCCACCTCCTACACCACGCTCACCAACAGCCCATGGGCGCAGACCTGGTGGCCGGCCTATGACGTGGACTATATCAACCGCGGAGGCTCGGCGGCGAACAACTACACCCGCTCCCAGCAGGACGCCCAGGCGATTTACGAACTGGCCCTGCGCTGGGAACTCACCGGAGACCCCGCCTACGCCGATCACGCGGTCCAGATCGCCAACGTCTGGTCCGGCCTGCTAGGGGTGACCGGCGACAGCAACTCGTCGCTCGCCGCCGGCATCTGCGGCTACCTTTTCGCCTCCGGCGGGGAGATCCTCAGCACCTATCCCGGTTGGCCCGCAGCGCAGAAGCAGGCTTACAAGGACATGATGATACGTGTTTTCTATCAAGCCAACCTCGACTTCCTGTGGCGGCATCACGGCACGCCCGTCAGCAAGGGCGGCAACACCCACTACCGCCTCAACTGGGATGCTGACAACATCGCCTCGATGGCGGCCATCGGGATCCTTTGCGACAACCGGGCGGTTTACGAGCAGGCTGTTAATTTCTTCAAATACGGGGCCAGCAACGGACGGGCGGAGCGTGCGGTGTGGTATATCCACCCCGACGGCATGGGTCAGACCGAGGAGGCCGGGCGCGACCAACCGCACAACATGGATGGCTGGTATTCGTTCTCGCTGCTCTGCCAGATGGCATGGAACCAGGGCGACGACCTTTTCAGCTACGACAACAACCGGATGCTGCGGGCGTTTGAAATGAACGCGAAAATCAATCTCGGCCACGACGTGCTGTGGGCCTATCACCGTAATACTGACCTGACCTACACCGAGGGCATCGCCGGAGGCAGCGCCTTCCTCCCGATGTATGAGCTGGTGTATAATCACTATGCGAACGTGAAGGGCATCGATGCGCCCTACAGCAAGCTGGCGATGAACCTGCTCCGCCCGGAGCCTCGGCCGGACCCGGGCATCCATCCCTCGCAGGTGGACTGGCTGGGGCTCGGTAGCCTCACCTTCGCACGCGATGCAATCCCTGCGGGAACGGCCCCCAGCGGACTAACCGCCAACTGGAGCAGGAACCACGTGCAGCTCTACTGGTGGGGAACCGCGAACGCGACGAGCTATCAGGTCAGCCGCGCGACAAGTGTCGGCGGCACCTATTCGACGATCGGAACGGTGGTCGCCCCCGACCTCAATTTCATCGATCCCAACGTGGCCAACGGGACCAGCTACTATTACAAGATCACCGCCGTCACCCCGACCGGAAACCTCGACAGCGCACCGCTAACTGTGAGCCAGTCGCTGGTGGCGCAGTATACCTTTGAAAACACCTTCAACGACGTGGTGGGCACCCGCCATGGAACGGCGATGGGCGGATCGACGGGCGCGGCGGGCTTCGCCACGGGCAAAAACGGCCAGGCGGCGAGCTTCGACGGCGTGGACGACTACGTGAAACTCCCGGTGGGCAGCGGGAACTATCAGGACATCACCCTCTCGGCGTGGGTCTATTGGAACGGCGGCGGCAACTGGC
>JBDSZP010000140.1:0-4303 GCA_039925065.1 Luteolibacter sp. | reverse complement strand
GGAACACGGATAAGATTTGGAAACGAAAACAGGCTATTCGTGTCGTAACCGATGGAGCGGTGGACTTTTACGTGAAGCCGTTGGCCGATGGCTCCCAAGCCTTGGGAATCTTCAATCGAGCGCCAATGCGAGGGCGCACCTAACCCATCCGGGATTCACTCCCCGCCATGCGGCGAAAAATCCGCCCGCCATTCCGGCAAGCGCCATCGATCCCAGCGCTACTTTTTCCTGCGTCAAGTCCGCCCCTCCCGCCCGTAAAAGCTCGATGAATGAAAACTGCGCAAAGATGAGAAAATACCCGTAAACCGCCGCCACGACCAAGGCAGCACGCATCGACACCCACCTCATTTGTGAACCTCTTTCCACCAGCCCTTCCTCAAAATCACGATTTGCACGATTCCCACCACGCCATCAGAAATGCCGACCAAGGCCCAACCCGGTGCCATGGCCCCGGTCATGATCTTGAACGTTAGAAAAAACGCCACCAGCATCCGCACCGCTGAGGTAAAGACCCACACGGTTTCCCCGCGACTACGCCTGCCGAGTGCGAGTCCATAACTCAAGCCCACGGACATCACAAAAACTCCGATCCAACTGAGAAACACCAGCGCATCGGGCGATGGCGGAGCAATCCCCAACATATTCAAAACCCCAGCGGGAGTGAGCACCAACAATAGCCCGGTCACCGCGTCCATTGTGCCCACCGCCACACTCCAGAATCTCAGAAATTTGATCCGATTCATAACGTTCTCCAGTTTCTCAACCATACTATCGAAGTCCCCAGCATGATCACACCACAAAGTGATCGAATTAACAATCCGACCACGCGCCAGAGCGGATCCGTGATCATCCACGAAGGTTCCGCACCCTCCCGCCATCCCAATAGCGCCAGAGTGAGGATCATCGCGAGTGCCGCCAGATTCCACAACACCACGCTGAAGGATCCGGCGATCCGGCGTTTGGTCAGCAGGACCGCTAACAAGGCACAGAACGACGTGGTGAATCCGGCCATCGCCAGGTGGGAATGTGCGACGAGGCCCTGCGTGAATTTGATCCGATCCAGTGCGAGCGGGAAATACATCAGGTAGGCGGTCGTGACCAACAATGCCCACCAGCCGAGCATCGAGACCCGCCAGATGCGCGAGCCCCGTGGCCAGGAAAAGCCCTTCCAATCGCGGTAAATCAGCCAAGCCCACGGCGGCATCAGCACCAGTGAAACATTCTGCCACCAATCATGATGCGTTCCGCCAATGGTTTCCGCAGTACCAAAGTAGATCCAACAGAACGCGAGGTAGATCCAGGTCCCCCACCCCGCCCGTCCCTTTCCCGTGATTACGACCACGCGAGGCAACAACAACATCAGCACCACCACGATCAGCGAGGAACCCAACAAACTCGAACCGGATGGCCCGCCCGTCGTTCGGTCCACCGGCGGATAGGTTGCGGGAGAAGCTGTCACGACGATGGCAGCCGGGACCGTCGCCAAGATCAACAACCCGCCCAGGGAAAGCCACCGGCGAAGCTGGGTCCATGTGCTTGAACGATTTTTCCACGCCACCGCCAGAACGAGCCAGAGAATCACCATCGCACCCACGAAGCCCCACAACGCACCATTTTTCCAATCGAGGAAAATTTTTCCACCGGTGTTTCCCTGCAACCAGCTCATCACCCCGAGCGCCAGTGCCGCCGTCCATGCCCAGACTGCGGCGGGTGCCCAGCTCGCAACTTTGCTACGACTTACCTCGTAGATCGAAAAAAGCCACGCGACGAGCGGCAGCGCGGTCCATCCGTATAGCTGGACATTCAAGTGTACCGGCACCCATCGACCATACGTCCACTCACCGAGCTGCCAAGCGGGCTTGAGCAAAAGCACTGAAATCCACAGCCCGACCAGATTTCCCAAGACCAACCAACCCAAGGCATGTTTCACAGCGGTGGAAACGCCTTCGTCTGCTGGATTGTCCGGAGCATTGGCCATCAGTTTGATATATCTTCGATCCGCCCATCACGCATTTTCACGGTGCGGTCGCAACGGCTCGCCAGTTCCGGATCATGGGTGGCTAATACCAATGTCCTTCCCCGGGAGCGAACCAATTCGATCAACAATTCGAACACCTTTTCCCGGTTCTTCTCATCGAGCGCACCCGTCGGCTCGTCACAAAGCAACAGTTCCGGATCATTCATCAGGGACCGCACCAAGGCTCCGCGCTGGCGTTCACCGCCGGAAAGCTCACGGACGCGTTGGTTCAGCCGATGCTCCACCCCGGTTGCCACGGCAAGTTCCTGCAATCGGGCCATGCTGTCCGCGCGGTTTCCGCCGATGGCGATGACGGGGACCATGCAGTTTTCGGCAAGCGTCAGGTCCGGCATGAGATGGTGGAATTGAAACACGTAACCGATGTGATGGCGCAGCAGATCGACGCGGGTGGATTCCTTCACCACGTCGAAGCCCGAGACGCGCACGTTTCCGCGATCCACTTCCTCCAGCCCGGAAATCACATTCAGCAACGTGGATTTCCCGCAACCGGATGTCCCGCAGAGCGCCACGATTTCTCCTTTCGGGACCGTGAGGGCCACGCCCTTGAGCACCTCGATGCGACCGCCATCAAAGCTTTTCCAAACGTCTTCAACCAATACCTGGGTGTCCATTTTCAATCCTTCTGTTATTCAAATCTCAATGCCTGCGCCGGTTTCAATTGCGCGGCATACCATGCCGGATACATCGCTCCGATGAGGGCCGTCACCGCAGCCAGCGCCATGGCGCCGACCACTTCTTTCCAACCGATGTTAGGTTCGATGTAGCCCTGGAGATCGGGAATCGCCTTGAGCAGCCGCAGGCCCGCCGCGCTCAGGCCCCAACCGGCGACGGTGCCGATAGCGGAAACCAACAAAGACTCGCCGAAAATCATCAGCGCCACTTGGGTTCGCGAAAACCCGCAGACGCGGGCAATGGCGATCTCCTTGATCCGCCCGAAGACGGAAAGGATCATCGTGTTCGTCACACTCAACCCGCCTAGCAGAAACGCACAACCGCCGACCACCCACGCCGTGGTCTTCATGATCTTGAACTGCGAATAGCTGCGGCTGAACTCCTCATTCTCCAGCGCCGTCAGACGTTCGTGGGATTTCCCCATCCATACCTTCACCTCCGATGATTCGTGTCCTGCTGCCAGTGCCACGGTGACGACCGAGCAAACGCCTTCCTTGTGAAACGCCTTCTGGCATGCCGACAAGGGCATGAAGACCCCGCCATTCTCAAAGCCATTTTCCAAGCGCACCACGCCCGCGACGGGATAGCTTCCCTGGCCGAGCTCGATGGTGCCTCCTGTCTTCGCATGGAGGAAATCCGCAGCCCGTTCGCCTAACACAACACCGTCGCCATCATCATGGAAATCCGCCTGCTTGCCTTGCAGCCACTCGCCCTTCGTGAGCCGCCCGTCCGAGGCTCGGATACCGAAGCAGGTGATGACCGGACGATCCGGAGCCGCGATGATGGCGAACAGGACCGGCTGCGCTTCCTTCACGAAGGGCTGGGCTTTCAACTCATCCACCACCTCCACGGGCACGTTGCTGAAAAACAAATCCGAGACGTTTTTCTCGAAAACCACCATCTCCGAGTCACTCCGCAAGATGCGCTCGAACATTTTCACCGCTCCACCTAACAAACCCACCACACTCAGCATCGTGGCCACGCCAAGCGCAATTCCGGTCGCCCCGATCGCCGTGCGCACGCGGTGGCGGCGCAGGTTGGTGAAAATCATTCTCCATAAACTCATTCCGGTTTCCTTGATTGATGGTTGGATTTCAAATGGCTGTCGAGAACAGCGCGGCTTCACAGTCTTCCGCAGAGACCGGCATCGGCACGCGGAGCATTTCCAACATCATCCAGCGCTCCGGCGGACCTGGCAAGGCCGCTTGCACGCGGTCGGCCGTTTCAACCAGGCGGCAGAAACGCCTCAAGGCCGCGGGCAATCCCTCGGCGGCCACCAGATTCGGGCGCCCGAGTTCTTCGTCGCGTCCTCCGGTTTTTCCGGAAACATCCTGGTGGGAAATCACATCCTTCAAATCATCCGCCGCTTGATAGGCGAGGCCCCGCAGCAGGGCGAGGCGGTCGAGAAGCTGGATTTCGCGAGGAGTCCCGTTTCCAACGATGGCCGGCAGCACCAGCGTGAGCCGCAGCAGATCGCCGGTCTTGCGAGCGGCCACCTCGGACACGTCCGCCGCACTTTGTTCACCACGCCAGCCACTCAAATCATGAGCCTGACCGCCGATCACACCAGCGATGCCGAGGCGACCGTCGATC
>JBDSZP010000139.1:0-17047 GCA_039925065.1 Luteolibacter sp. | reverse complement strand
TCATGCTGCGGAACTTGTAGAGGATGAAACGTCTGCCGTTTTGACCGATTCGCTCCTGACGAAAAAGGGCCGGGCCCCGAGAAACGAGCCTGACCCAAAAGACAATCATGATCATCAGCGGCAGCGTAAACGGCAGGCTGATGAAAATGCATGCAAGGTCCAAAGGACGTTTCCACGCAAGTTCTCGATGAGAAAATTGAGCGGAACCTTCGGACGCGGAAATATTGATCGAACGATCTCCAGCAGGAGTAAAATCGCGAGCAATCTCGCGAAAGGCAGGCTCATTGGCCTTCAGGGATATGGGTGTCTTTTTAAATGTGGGGACATTTTTAGAGACAGCTTTTGCTTTGACAGCAGTGGTCATGGAGTGGGGGGGTGGGGGGTGATGAAATGCTGTAGCTGACGATTATGACATGTTCATGAAAATTTTAGATTTAGGTTTTTATGAGTAATCGTTTGTAACTTTTGCCTGAAACGCTGCCGCCCTTGGTCGATTAGCGCTATACAGCACTAAAACCAGTTTCAGGTAATTCGGTCAAGGGGTAAATTGTTCGCTTCATTCCTTTGGAAAGTTCAGACGGGTATCGCGCTTTTTCACAAAGTACGATGACCGCATTCACACCGAATTATCGATGTATGGCCGAATTTTTAAAGGGTGATACGAACAGCGGTGGCTTTTGCTAGCAGTCTTCAGACGGCTATCTATAAAATACAGTAAAGCTAATCAATTTGCATCCAGCTTCATATATCGAGGTGGGTGGAAGCGGAGGGGCAATCTACAGAAAGAAAACAAAATACGGTGCCTCGGGGATCTTCTGATGACCGGATCGAAGGGCCGCAGGAAATGTTCAACGTCAGTCCACAAAGCCGTCTGAATCGTGACGGAAATATGGGGAAAGGCATCGACGCGCGATATTGAACCAATCTTAAATTTCATTTCAACCGGGGGGATGGATGGCTAGCAGAATTTCACCACTAACATTGATGAGCATGACAGACAGACGGTAACTCGATATCACGCGATGACGTATATCTGCAATCCTGAGCGTGAATCATTGAACGAAATCCAGCCCTGTTTTTTTGCATGAGCACTGTCGCAAGGCCTTTAGCCACAGGGGCTGGCCATACTGTATTTGCTGATGGATCAATGGGTGACATATCGTGTGTGGGATTCGGGTGTTGGTATGTAAATAGCAGCATCCCTGCCAGACTTGTATTTTTAAAACAAATGGAGGATATTGATTCTTAAAATGTTACCGAGAGACCTGCGGTAAGCTGGAATTGGGACCAATTTGTTTTCCCATCGTTCACGCTGTAACGGATTTGCGAGTCGAAACCCACGCGTTCGGAAAAGAGGTTCCTGCGATAGGAAATAAACAGAGCCAGATTGTTCTCGTCGTCGAGATTCGCTGTCGCAGATCCCACACTTTCGTAGTTAGAATAGTTGTAATCGATCCCGAATCCAAGAGTTGCCCGCAGAAGATTTCGATTGAGACCTGCTGATATTTCCAAGTTGTTGATCACATAGCCGGTTTCTGTCGGAGACGGCACGGTCGCGTAAAGGACGGACGATGCCACAGTCCATTTATCATTGATTTCATGACTTGCGGTGAGAGAACCGGTAAGACCGACAGTGTCCTTTTCACCATCTCCGGAATTTTGGGCGTATTCCACACCGATCGAGCCTTGAACATGGGTTTTTTCGCCGACCAAATATTGGGCCTGCACCGAAAGGGACCACGCGCCCCGAGATCCGATATTGTCCGATTCCGCGACACTATATCGAAGCGATGGCCCGAAGCTAAACCGTTCCGTAGCAGCCCAATAGGCGCCCAGTTGAGCATTATAGATATTCGCACCCACACTCTCACTGGAACCGTAATCGGACGTCGCCACCGACCACATGCCGCCCACCGTCGTTCTGGGCGCAATCTTGTAGGATCCTTGAATGCCTGAATTCACCACGGTTCCGGTGATGAAACTGCCGGTAAGACGATCCGTCCCGGAAACCTCGCTATATTTGCTGTAGGCGGTGATCAACGTCTTGGCTCCTTCAACCCGCAGGGATATATCACCTGATTGATCGAACCCGTTCAGATTGGAGTTATCCTGATAAATCCGAAATGTAGGTTGATAATTGGCACCGAAGGAAAATCTCGCTCCACCTTCGGGATCAGACCAATAGCTCAACCAAGGTGAGAAATTGGTAGTGATCTCACTCTGCGCATTGCTTCCTTCGAGGAAAAAATTCGAGTCATATACCGAGTTGACGCGGATGCCATAGGCGAACACGCCCTTGATGCCCTCTGACAATCCAAGTTCGAGCTTATCTCCCCCTGGAATCATCTGGCCCAAGCCGAGCGGGTCGGGATTGGCCACTTGCATGGTAAAGTTCTGCGCACCTGCTGAGCTCCATAGCTGAATGAGGGAGCACAGGCAGCCGCTTGGCCATAACCATAATTTATGGGTTCGGGGGGGGATGAACATTGGGTGAAAACGGGGTTCCAGCACATGAATTTTTGCAGAAGTGAACGGTTAGTGTCAATGCTATTTGAAGGTATTTTAAAAAAACAAAGACGAGAGATCGAGATCTGCTAGCCATTCCATCGCTCACCTTCCATTTGGCTAAGCTGAAAAGCAGCCAACATCCGAGACCGCAGTGGGCATCTTCCCGCGAGAGGATGCTCTCATTTCCAAAGACTTGCGGTGTTCTTTACCTCGATCACTGATGAACAAATCCCAGAGTTGATGTAGGGGAAAACCATGGTCACGACACGTGGGATTCAGGAATGTTCAAAAAATACTAAAGAAAAATCTTGTTAACGTTCCTGTATTTTTTATATTTCCGAAAAGGCAAGTTTGCCATAGCTGAATTTGCCCGAGAGAATCTGTTATTCAATCCCTAACCCGATCCAAACGACTCACCCGTCCAATTTGAATCAAAACGATATCCTACCTGAAGCGTGAGTCCCTTCACTCTTCAGGCTGCCTGGATCGGGATTCTGTCCCGAATCGGCATGGTTCAGCGAGAATGATCGCCGGCCCCTGCCCTTGCCTGATCCGGGTCGCTCGCCTCTCAAAGTCCCACTTTTGAGGTCACAGGCGGAAAGGATTGTTGCTGCATCCACACCCTTACAACCAGCCATGAAAACCTGCCGTTTGGCCTTCGCGGCCATTTCGGGCGGAGCTCTGCCCCCGGATCGCTCCCTCCCTACCGACCTCGTCGCCGGAATTTCTTTTTCCGACGGGACCAAAAGTATCTTCGGCCGCCTTGCGTGGCTCGCTGTGGTTTCGGCCTCATTTTTGGCCAACGCTTTCGCGGCGACCGCAAGTCCGGTGAATCTGCTTTGGAACGCGAATCCCGAGACGGACATCGCCAGCTACGAGGTGAGCTATGGTCTTTCGTCTGGAGTCTATTCGGGAACGGTCAACGTCGGCGCGAACACCACCGCTGCCCTTTCCGGATTGGCCGAAGGAAACACCTATTATTTTGTCGTTTCCGCGTACAACCAGGCAGGCTTGAAGAGCCCTCCATCTGCGGAAATTTCGCAATGGGTGGCAATCACGGCGACGGACTACCTTTCCCAGAGTGGCTGGGCCCTCAAATACGTGGACAGCCAGGAAGCCGCCGATTACCCGGCGACCTATGCCTTTGATGGCAATCCCAACACGTTCTGGCACACCCAATGGCGGACGAGCACGATGCCGCTCCCTCCGCATGACATCCAGATCGACATGGGCGCGGCGCAAAACCTCAGAGGCTTTCGCTACCTGCCGAGACAGGACGGCTATTTCGTAGGAAATATCGGGCAATTCGAGTTCTACGTCAGCACGGATGGCATCGACTGGGGCAACCCCGTTGCCACTGGCACTTTCGCTAATACCAGCGCTGAAAAAGAAATCCTGTTCACCCCGAAAATCGGCCGATTCATCCGATTGAGAGCGCTCACGGCGGCGAATGGCGGGACGGAGTGCAACATCGCCGACCTGAAAGTCCTGCCGCAGTTGGTCGATACGAACACCGTCAATCAAGCGCCCGTCGCGACCGGGAAAACCGTCACCACCGCTGAAGACACGCCCTTGGCCATCGCCCTCACCGCCAGCGATGCGAATGGCGACGCTTTGACCTACTCGGTCGTCACTAGCCCGACCAAAGGCACGCTGAGCGGAACCGCACCCAATCTCACCTACTCGCCTGCGGCGGATTTCAACGGCACCGATAGCTTCACCTTCAAGGCCAACGACGGCAGTCTTGATTCGGCTGTGGCCACCGTTTCCATCACCATCACCCCGGTGAACGATGCTCCATCGGCTGTCGCCAAAACTTTGACCACCGCCGAAGACACCGCCTTGTCGGTGGTGCTCTCCGGCAGCGACATTGATGGAAATCCCCTCACTTACGCCGTCGTGAGCAGTCCGGTAAATGGCACCCTCAGCGGAATCGCTCCCAACCTGACCTACCTTCCGACGACAAATTTCAACGGTTCCGACAGCTTCACTTACCGCGTCAATGACGGCAGCGTGAATTCCGCCATCGCGACGGTTTCCATCACGGTCAGTCCGGTGAACGACGCGCCGCTTGCCGTTTCCAAAACGGTCAGCACCAAGCAAAACACCTCCGTCGCCGTTACGTTGGCTGGCAGCGACATCGAAGGCAGCCCGCTCACCTACGCCATCGTCACTGGTCCGACGAACGGCATTCTGACCGGAATCGCGCCCAACCTGACCTTTGTCCCGACTGCGAATTTCAACGGGACCGATCAATTTACCTACCGCACCAACGACGGGACCGCCAATTCCGCCACCGTCACCGTGAGCATCACGGTGACCAAGAAAGTCCTTTCGACCGACGGCAACCTCATCCCGCCCACCGGATGGACGCTGAAATACGTCGATAGCGAGGAAGCCTTGGATTACCCAGCCACTTTCGCCTTCGACGGAAACCCCGATACCTTCTGGCACACGAAATGGAGGAGCGCCAGCCTTCCCCTGCCGCCGCACGAAATTCAGATCAATCTCGGAGCCACCCAAAGCATCAACGGCTTCCGCTATCTTCCGCGCCAGGACTCTCCTTCCGTCGGGAATATCGGCCAATACGAATTCTATGTCAGCATGGACGGCGTGAACTGGGGCAACCCCGTGGCCACCGGCACCTTTGCCAACACCAAGGACGAGAAGGAAATCCTCTTCACCGCGAAAAATGGGAAATTCGTGCGATTGCGCGAGCTCACTGAAGCCAACGGCGGCAGCGAATGCAGCATGGCCGAGCTCAATCTGCTTCAGGGCAACGCCGCGAATCAGGCCCCGACCGCCACCGCGCAGTCGGTGACCACCGCCGAGGATACCCCGTTGGAAATCATGCTCAGCGGCAGCGATCCGGAAGACAGCAGTTTGAGTTTCTCGATCAGCAGCAGCCCCGCCCACGGGCAACTCACCGGATCTCCGCCGAACCTCACTTATTTGCCGGATGCGGATTTCAATGGCAGCGATCAATTCACATTCCTCGTCAACGATGGAGCCGCGAATTCCACGACCGCCACCGTTTCCATCAGCGTGACTCCGGTGGCCGAAGTGCCGGGCAACATCGCTCCGGTTTTCGGCTCGAACCGCATCCTCGCGTCCGCCACTGAAGATGAAACCTTCACCGGACAGCTCACCGCCACCGATGAAAACCCCGGCGACACGCTCACCTACTCGAAAGTCTCCGGCCCGCAATGGTTGAGCGTTTCATCCTCGGGCGAACTCGGCGGCACTCCGCTCAATGGAAACGTGGGGACGAACTCCTTCTCGGTCAAAGTCACCGATGGCTCGAAAGCATCCGCCACCGCCGTCCTGATCATCACCGTCGCCAACACGAATGACGCTCCCGTTTTCAAACTCAATCCGATGCCATTTCCCAGCGCCTCGGAAACCGTCGCCTACACCTATCAGACACTCGCCGGATCCGCCACCGATCCTGACAAGGGCGATGCCATCACCTACTCGAAGACCTCCGGCCCGGCATGGTTGGTCGTCTCCAGCACCGGCACCCTCGGTGGCACGCCTCCCGCCGACAGCGCCGGAATGGATCAATTCACCATCCGCGCCACGGACAGCGACGGAGCATTCTGCGAAACCGTGCTGCAAATCCAGGTCTTGGAAAACAGCCTGCCCCTGCCATGGAGCGTGGACCGAGTCGGTAGGAAATACCTCGCCGGCGGAGCCAAATACAGTGCCGGAAGTTTCACCCTGATGGGCGCTGGAGCCCCCACCAAAACCACGGATGCCGGAAACTTCGGTTGGCAGACTCTCACCGGAGATGGGGAAATCACCGCCCGTGTCAAAAAATCGGGCAACACCGGCAAGGACTCGCTTGTCGGTATCATGATCCGCGAATCGCTGGCTCCGAACTCCCGCCAAATTTTCCTCGGGGCGAATGGCAAAGGTGACCTCAGTTGGCTGCGCCGCAAAAACACCGGTGGAAATACCGCCGAAACCTCCAGCAGCAATCCCAACCGCGCCAAAACCTGGCTGCGTCTCGTCCGCAAGGGAGACACCATCACCGCCTACAAAAGCAGCAACGGCGACCAGTGGACCGTGGTCGGAAAACCGGTTTCCATCGATCTTCCGAAAAATTGCTACATCGGCATTTCCGTCAGCAGCGGCAACAATGACGAACTGAACACCTCGGTCTTCAGCAATGTCAGCGTGACACCGTGATCAATTTCCCTACGGCTCCAGAACCTCCGGCGGTATCGGTTCCACTGGCGGGGCGTCCCCTCCCGGAGCATCCGATTTTTTCAACTCTGTGAATTCCCGCCCCAGTCCTTGGGCGAGCGAAATCTGATCCGGCATCATGCGCTTTTCCAGAATCCTCAGGACCTTTTTCGCCGCCATGTCGCCTTTCGCCGATGCCAGATTCGCCCACTTGTAGGCCTCCACGTCGTCCTTCGGGACACCCGCGCCCATCATGTGCATCCGGCTGATCTGGCATTGCGCCGCCGCATTCCCCTGCTCCGCCGCCATCAGATACCATTTCGCGGATTCGCGGCTGTCCTTCGGGATGTCTTTGCCACGGATGTAAACTCCGCCGAGATACATTTGCGCGTCCAGATTCCCCTGCTCCGCCGCTTTCGAAAACCATTTCACGGCCTCCTTCTCATTCTTCGCCACGCCCTCGCCCTTCGAGTAAATGTTGCCTAACTCCACTTGGGACACCAGATCCCCCGCCTCCGCCTTGGGCGTGAGATCGGCAATCGTATCTGCTTTCAAAGCCGGAACCGCAAACAGGCCAAGAATCAGGAGCAACCTGGGAAACGCTTTCATCGCCGATCATACAACCATTCCCATCCCGTCTCGCCAAGCCGGAACTCATTCCATGCGGACGAATGAACATGGTTAAGCGGGTCTCAAAATGTCCTGAAAGGACAACTCATACCAGCCCGGCACAAAGTGCCGGGTGGTCGGTGGGATTTGTTCCGCGTCCTGAAAGGAACGCTTCATGCGGGTAGGCTTGATCGGCGCGGCAGGTGCATGAGATGTCCCTTCAGGACACCCACCACGGTGGGGCAGGATCCCGGCACTTTGTGCCGGGCTGGCATGAATCGTCCCGTTAGGACGGAAGAATGGCGGAAACGACCTTAACTACCCGCCAGACGAAGGCGGATCTTACTGTCCGCCGGACACGGCCAAAGCTGAGGAGCCACCACACTTCTGTGGTGGTTGCCAACGAGCGGAGAAAGTGAAGAGCGAAGGCACTTCCCTTTCGCCCGTCATTGGCATGGCCGACAAGAGTGTCGGCCCTCCATAAGGTGCCTTTGCCATGGGATTTCGGCACATCGTTCAGGTCCGCTGAAATCCCACATCGGAACCAGCTAACATATTTCATCGTCCGCACGAATCTTGCGAAGAATCCAAAATAAGACGTCGCCATATCCAACCGGATCGACCAAGTAACAGCCGAAACGAATCAAAATACCCGGCAGGTAACCTCCATAGAATTCATGATTGACGTAATATGCGGAGCCTTTGTCCTGACAGGCATTCTCGTCGGCGCGAAAGGCTGGAAGTCCGTGCTTCAAGCTCGCAGAAGCAATCAATGGCCTGTGATAGATGGACTCGTGACTGAGTCGAAATTAAACGAACACAAGGACTCCGAGGGAGGAAAAGCCTTCAGTTGCTCCGCTCCGCCGCCCGCCGGATTCATTGCCCCCTTGCGTGCCCGGCACCCTCGACTAAGCTCCGAAAAGTATGGGACGTCGGAATGCGATAGTGAAAGCGGTCTTGGTCCTCGCCATGGTCTGGACAGTCGTCTGGGGCATCCGGTCCTACGCCGGCTCGCGGAAAATCACGGCGGAGCGTGTGAACCGCGAAGTCACCGAAGCCCATTTTGCCGATTGGTCGAAGGACGCTGGTGACGCCGCCGAGGCGAAACGCCGCGAAAAATCCCTCCGCAACATCGCCGGATTGGTCAATCGCCTCGATTTCCAGGAGCGCGAGAAAAACCGCGACAACCACACGGGCGAAAATTTCTTCCGCCTTCTCAGCCCGTCGGAAAAGGGGCTTTTCATCGAGCTCACCGTCGCCGAGTCCATGAACAACTTCATGAAAGCGCTTGATGCCATGAAACCCGACGAGCGGAAAAAATTCGTCGAGAATGGACTGAAGGACATCAAAAACGGCCGCACCCAGGATGACATGGCGCGCACCGATGCGATGAGCGATGAGCTGTTGGAAAAAATCAGTCAGGAAGGCATGCGCGCCTATTTTGAAAAATCCAACGCCGATACCAAACTCGATCTCGCTCCGCTGATGGACGCGATGAACGAGACGATGCAAGGCCTCCGCGGCAACCAATTCGGCCCCCGCCAATGATGAAACTTCGCGGCTTCACCCTGATCGAAATGCTCGTCGTGATCGCCATCATCGCCGCGCTCGCCGGCATTGCCTATCCGATTTCGCGTTCGGTCATCGGAAAATCCCGCGAAGCATCCTGCCTGAACAACCTCCGCTCACTCGGCGTGGGTCTGCAAACCTACATTCAGGAACACAATGAACATCTGCCCGTCCTCGAGGCCGGGCGCAAATCCAAGACCGAGGATATCCCCGTGATGGACACCGTTCTGTTACCGTATTTCGAATCCCCCGCTGCCTTCCAATGTCCGGCGGATCGCAAACAATACGAAACCACCGGCTCCAGCTATCTTTGGAATTCCACCCAAAGCGGCCTGCTCGTCTCACAACTCGCCTTCTTCGGCATCAAGGACCGGCCGGACAAAATCCCGCTCATCACCGACAAGGAAGCATGGCACCTCGGCAAGGTGAATTTCCTCTACGCCGATCTATCCAGCGCCAACAAACAACGCTTCGTCGCCGGAAATTGAAACCCCCACACCATGCTTCAAGCCACCGGCCTCTACAAATCCTTCGGCGGAAAACCCGCGCTCACCGACGTTTCCTTCCACGTCAAACGCGGTGAAATCTATGGCATGCTCGGCCACAACGGCGCGGGCAAAAGCACCTCACTCGGCATCATCCTCGGCATGGTCATGCCCGATGGCGGCGATGTCACCGTCGGCGGGGTGTCCGTTCTGAAGGATCGCTCCACCGCCCTGCAAAAGGTCGGGGCCGTCTTCGAATCGCCCGCGTTTTACGATTATCTCAGCGGCTGGGAGAATTTGAAAATCCTGATGAGCTACTCGTCCGGCTTCGATGCAAAAGCGGCCAAGGACGTCATCGATCAGGTCGGACTCACCAAAAGAATTCACTCAAAAGTCCGCACCTACAGCCATGGCATGCGCCAGCGCCTTGCCCTCGCCCAAGCGCTTTTGCCCACTCCGGAAGTCCTGTTACTGGACGAACCGACCGACGGCCTCGATCCCGAAGGCATCAAGTGGTTCCGCGACTTCATTCTCAACCTCCGCGACGAGCGTGGCATGACGGTGCTGTTCAACTCGCACTTGCTCGCCGAAGTCGAGCTCATGTGCGACCGCGTCGCCATCCTCCGCGAAGGCAAGCGTGTCTTCGAGGGTCCGATCAGCGATCTCCACGACGACGATCTCATTTTCGAGGTCGATCTCGAACCCTGGGGCACCGCCTGCGGCATCATCGCCAGCACCGGAGGCGACATCCTCGCGACCAACCGCATCTGCCTCCGCCACGGCTCCGATCCGGCCTCACTGGTAGAAACCCTCGTCGGTGCCGGAGTCCGTGTCCGCGCCTTCGCTCCGGTCCGCCGTTCGCTGGAGGACCTCTACATGGAAATCCTCAATGGCGCCGGAAGTCCGAACTGAAAAAATCGAGCGTCGCAAAGGCGCGGAGACGGATTCATCTACTGCCGTACCTCAGGATTTGTGAATTCGGGTAACGCGAAGCTTTGGACTGCGCGCAGCCTGCTGCCGCTTTGCGTGAGCCGGCTTGCTGGCCACGACGGCTCGCTGCGGGCTGCGTGGCCGAAAGCGGCAGCAGGCTGCACGCAGTCCAAGGCAAATCGCGAACCCACGTCATGGCCTGCGTTGACAAGAGCTTCGATGATCCCACTGCTCAAAATCAGCCTTGGCAGGGCGGGATGGATGGCAATGCTTCGCGGGCAGCGATTTCAACGATGAAATCCGCCGACCGCGAGTGACATACGAACATGGCTGAGAATTCGATCCCATCGGCAAAACCCGTTCGCGGCGGAGCGGCATTTGTCGCAGCCGGGATTTTCCTGAGCCGCATCGCCGGGCTGATCCGGGGGCGTGTTTTCAGTCATTATTTCGGAAACTCGGATGCGGCGGACGTGTTTACCTCCGCCCTGAAAATTCCGAATTTCCTGCAGAATCTTTTCGGCGAGGGCGTGCTCTCCGCTTCGTTCATCCCGGTTTACGCCCGGCTGCTCGGTGAAAAGAACTCGGTGGAGGCGGATCGGGTCGCAGGGGTAATCGCAACGTTGTTGGCAATCGTCACGTCGCTGCTGGCGATCATCGGCGTGTTTCTCACACCGTTCATGATCGCCCTGATCGCGCCTGGATTTATCGGGGAAAAGCGCGAACTGACGATCCAGTGCGTGCAGATTCTCTTCCCCGGCGTGGCGCTTTTGGTGATGTCCGCGTGGTGCCTCGGCGTGTTGAACAGCCATCGCCGATTTTTCCTCTCTTACGTCGCGCCGGTGGTTTGGAACTTCGCGATTATCGGTGCGATGTTGGCTTTTGGCGGGCGTCAATCGCTGGATCAACTGGCGAAAACGGCCTGCTGGGGCTTGGTGCTCGGCAGTTTCCTACAGTTTGCCGTTCAATTTCCGACCGTGCTGAAGCTGGCGCCGAACTTGAAATTTTCGGTCGAGGTCGCTTCCGAAAACGTCCGTGCCGTGCTCGGGAGTTTCAGCTCGGTGATCGTCGGCCGCGGCGTGGTGCAGATCAGCGCCTACATTGATAATGTTCTGGCGAGTTGGCTGCCGACCGGAGCCGTCGCGGCGTTGGGCTATGCGCAAACACTCTATCTTTTGCCAATCAGCCTCTTCGGCATGTCGGTTTCGGCGGCAAATCTGGCGGTGATGTCGCGTGAGCGGGCGACCGAGGATGACCCTGCCGCCGCTAACGAAAAAGTGCGGTCCTACCTCGATCGAGGTCTCAAGCAGGTAGCGTTTTTCATCGTTCCGTCCACCGCCGCGTTCATTTTTCTCGGCGATATCGCGGCTGCGGCGCTTTTTCAAACCGGTAAGTTCAAAGAGGACGATGTCCGCTACGTCTGGTTTATCCTCGCCGGGAGCGGGGTGGGGCTGCTCGCCTCGACACTCGGGCGGCTTTATTCATCCACGTTTTACGCCCTGCGGGATACCCGGACGCCGCTGCGTTTCGCGCTGGTCCGGGTGGCGCTGACCACGGTTCTCGGTTACATCGGCGGGATTCATTTGCCCGGATGGCTCGGCATCAGCGACTCATGGGGGACCGTGGGATTGACCGCCACTGCGGGGATTTCCGGGTGGGTGGAGTTTTCGCTGCTGCGGCGCGCGTTGAATCGGAAAATCGGGAAAACCGGGATCGAGGCAGCGTTTCTCGCCCGGCTTTGGATTCCAGCTCTGGTAGGAGCAGCCGGCGGCTGGGGGATGAAACTGCTGGCCGCATACATCGGCCAAACGCATCACGTCCATCCGGTCTTCGTCGCGATTTTTGTGTTCGGCATTTTCGGCACGATCTATCTGGGCGGCACATTGCTGACCGGTGTGCCTCAGGCCCAAGCGCTTTCTCACACGGTCTTCCGCCGTTTGCGGCGTTGATGCCGACGATTGATTCTCGCAAGAGAGTTTGACCACGGAGGGACGGAGAAAAGAGGGAGGTCACTGAGAAGAGTTGGGATTCTAGCGGTTCGGTTTCTAAAAACTCTCTTCTCTCCATCTTCCCTCCGTCCGGAGAAACCCGGAGCTACAAATCCACATCAGGATCTTGAATCGGGGATTTCCGGTGTATCAGTGGTGCGCGTCAGTCAGACTTTTCGTCCCATGCTTTTCTTCCAACAACTCCGCGGCGAGCTCCGCAAACTCTTCGCCCGGCCGCGGACATGGATGGGCTATGGAGCTTTCCTCGTGATGGAGGCGGTGATCCTGTTCGTTTACAAACTGGACAAGGTGAAAAATTACAACAAGGGCCTCGTCGAGCGGAACGGGCTGGATTTCAGCACTTACTACAGCTCTCTGACGATCACCTTCACCATCATGCTGCTGAGCATGTTCGTGCTCGGTTCGGTGTATTTCGCGCTCGTCGCCGGGGACATCGTGGCGAAGGAAAATGAGGACGGGAACCTGCGCCTCGTCTTCGCTCGCCCGATCAGCCGACTGCGGCTGCTGCTGGTGAAATACAGCGCCATCTGCCTCTACACGTTTTCGTTTGTGTTCTTCGTCGGCATTTCCGGCTACCTGATGGCGGTCGCGGCGATCGGTTGGGAAGGCGGACTTTTCGTGATGGAGCCGAAGATGAAGGTCTTCGCCGCGTTTCCCGAGTGGTCGGAAGGCGCGTTCCGGCTCTCGCTTTGCGCCACAGGAATCGGGCTGAGCATGATCACGCTTTCGTCGATCGCCTTCATGTTCTCGTGCTTCAAAATCAAGCCCGCCGCCGCCACCATCATCACGCTGAGCATCCTTTTCGTGGACATGATTTTGCAGAATTTCCCGTTCTTCAAACCCTACGAAGCGTGGTTCGTCACGTGGCGGATGAGCGCCTGGGTTTTCCTGGCCGAGCAGCAAATCTCATGGCCGAAAATCATCGAGTCCTATGCCTTCCTCGGCGGGCTCAACATCACGCTTTTCACCATCGGCTGGCTTTCGTTCCAGACGCGGGATTTCAAGACGTAAAGAGCCGCACAGGGGACTGTGCGGACCACGCTCAGCCGTGCCAGTTCACATTCACGCCGCGGCTATCGATGTGGGTGAAATCGGAGTAACCACCGACGCCACCGTGGAAAAGCCCGAGATCACGGAGTTCACGCGCCGTGGCGGTGACTTGCGAGGCGGCAATTGGAAATTTCATGTCCACCGCGACATTCGCCTGATGCCATGAGCCGATCTTGGCCCCTTCGCAATGCGCGTTGTAAGCCGGGCAACGGTAAGCGGAAACGATTTCCACCTGCCGGACACCCATCTCGAGAGCGATCCGGTCTGCCACGCGGAGCGTGTATCCCATCCGCGACCACCAAACCTTCGGCGGCAGGATGTTCCAGACCGATCCCTTCGCTTTCGCGTGAGCCTCGATGACTTGCGTGGCGGAAATGTTCTGAAGCTTCAGGGAATAAAGATAGCGTGTGTATTCCGGCAGCACCGAACCTTGGCTGTGCGCCCATTCCGGCGGAAGCTGCGTGAGATCGATCCCGGCGGGCACCGCCCCGAAGCTCGGAGCCGTACGGGAACCGGTCTGCACATTCACCCGAGGCGTCGCGAATCCATCGCCTTTCGCGCAAATCGAGGAGGCCACGAGCCCGAGACCGGCCAAACCAAGGGTGCCAATGACGCGGCGGCGGTCGATTGGCAGGGAGTCTGAGTCAGTCGTGGTGGCGGGCTCGTTTGGGAATAGCATGGTGAGGAAAATGGGAACTGGGTTCGTGGGTTTCAGCGGATCGCATGCCGAAAACCGGAATTTTTAAAATTCAGCTTTCCTGAATTCCCGGCGACCAAACCAAACTGAGCTGGTGCGGCAAGTAAAAAAGACCATGCGGGCAAATTGCCAGATGGCTCCTCGGGCTCGTTTCAGGCCGGTTCAAGCGGGCCGTAGATGCCGAGATCATGAAAATAGTGGTAGTTGCGCTCGATTCTCCGGACATGTTCCTCCCTGACCTGAGTGTCCGTCAGGTCCACCCAACCGCGCTCCATGCCGCGGATTCGGTTCGCGTGGGCTTCGATCAATTTCTCCCCGCAGCCGCGGACTGATGGACAGTTGTCGACATACACGGGATCAGGAAAACGTCCGCGGACATCGCTTGTGATCATATACCGATCTACCGCCACCTGGGTGATCAAACCGGACCAACCCTGGATCAACTGCCCGTTGCTCGCAAAGGATATCCCCACAGTGGCCATGGTCCTTTCCTCAGGGGAATAAAGCAAAGATCCCAGCAAGAAAATCTTCCCCGAAGGAGGCCGATACAAGTTCAATCCCACCCGCCGGTAACCGTGGGCGATCAAAGGTGCTTCCTTTGACACCACAAGTGCCAGGCCATCGCCCCGCACGGTTTTCTCGTCCGTATCGAATACCGCTGACTGATAAAGCTGCTCGCTTTCAAAAAACCGCGGCCGGAACAGCCTTAACAAAATGCCCAGTGGCACCAACCATGGCTTGTCGGAATGCACGCGGATGAAATCGGACATTTTCAGTCGGTGCAGGTAGATCCGGTATTTCTTCATGACTTGGCGAACATGGATTCCATGAGAAATCGCCCGCCCCATGTCCACAAGGATAAATTGCTAGATTTGCGGATAATGCCAACGCTGTTCACCCTTCCACATTCGCAGCCAATTGCGGATAGAACTTCCGGAAATCTCCGGCAAAATCGTCATATCTGGCCACCAACTCGTCCACCGCCGGACTCAAATCGGCCGGCCTACGCAGTCTCTGACTGATCCGCCCCAACGCGGATGTGATCCCCTCAATCTGCCGATAAGAAAGCAGCCATCCCTCGTCGCGGATTCCTGCAAGCCGGGCATACGCCTGCTCGGGAAGCCGGTCCCGGAAACCGTCGATGCTCGTGTGAAAGTCCGCCACGAACGCCTCCAGCGGAACGACGGAATAATCCGACCAATTGCAGGCCAGGAAATGATCGTAGAACACGTCCACCAGAATTGCCCCATACTTCCGCAACGGAGGATCGATCCTTCGGGTGCTCTCGCGGAAAACGGGATGGTTGTCCGTGTAAGCATCGATGGCCTGGTGGTGACGGATTCCGGCAGCAAACTCTTGTGAGACCAGCAGAAGCTCCGGAACCCGGAGAATGTCAGGAAGCAGATTCCCGATCCGCGTGGCCGGAGCAGGGTCTGAAAGATGAAGATGTGCCAGCCAGTTCATGCGTCATTCTGTTGTCCGTCGCAGAGTCCCGCCATCGTTTCCCCGGCGATGCGGCCGGTGGTCCAAGCGGCTTGGAAATTGAAGCCGCCGGTGACGCCGTCGATATCGAGCACCTCGCCGGCGAAGAACACGCCGGGCGTGAGTTTGCTTTCCATGGTCTTGAGGTTCACGTCCTTGAGGTGGACGCCGCCGCAGGTGACGAATTCGTCCTTGTTGAGGCTTTTTCCGCGCACGGCGTAGCGGCCATCGGTGAGTTCCTCGATCAGGCGGCGGGTTTCATCTTTGGTCAGCGTGGACCAGGTCCGCTCGTCCTCGATGCCCGCTGCGGTGCAAAGTTTCTGCCACAAGCGCTTGGTCACGCCCTCGACAATGCTGTAGCGCATGACTTTCCGAGCACCGTGTTCTTGCCGCTCGGCAGCAAGCATGGCACCGATTTCCTCTGCGGAGAAATTACCCGCCCAGCTCACGCGCAGTTCAAATTCGTAGCCGCAGTTCGCCAGATCCCGCGCACCCCAGGCGGAAACTTTCAGCGCCGCCGGACCGCTCAGGCCCCAATGCGTGACCAGCAGCGGACCGTTCGACTGCCACGATCCGGCGCGCACGGTGGCGTTCGGGACGGATACCCCTTGCAGGTCTTTCAGCCGTGGATCCTCGATTTTAAAGGTAAACAACGAGGGCACAGCCGCAGCCATCGCATGGCCCACGGACTCGACGGGTCGTCGCGCATTGCCGCTGCGGATGCCGCCAGTGGCAATGAGGATGCAGTGGGCTTCGATTTTTTCGCCGGATTCGGTTTCCACGAGAAATCCGCCGGTGGGCAGGATTTCCACGCCCGCCACGCCGCAATGAGTCCGGCATTTCACGCCCAGATTCCGGGCCACGCGGGTGAGGCAATCGATCACTGTCCGCGAGTCGTCCGTCACCGGAAACATCCGCCCGTCCTCCTCGGTTTTCAGCTCCACGCCGTTTTTCGCAAACCACTCCACCGTGTCCGACGCCTGCCAGCGGTGGAACGGCCCCATCAGGCTCTTCATCCCACGCGGATAGCTTTTCACCAGATCGCGAGGCTCGAAACAACCGTGCGTCACGTTGCATCGTCCGCCGCCGGAAATCCGCACCTTCGTCAGCACTTCCGGGCCTTTTTCCAAAATCAGCACCTCCGCCGCCCCGAACTCCGCCGCCGTGATCGCGCCGAAAAATCCCGCCGCCCCTCCGCCGATCACCACCACCCGTCCGTCGCTTCCCATGAAACGAGCATCCCATCCGCTTCCGATACTTCAATTTCCAAATCTCGCCCTGCGGAGTTCTCTTCCGTTCGTCCAACCCTCAGCGCGTTGTGAAGTCAGCTCGCGAAAATCGAGGCCACCTCGTCGTCAGTGAGATCGCGCCATTCGCCTTCCTCCAGATCCTCCGGCAGAGTCAGGCCACCGATGGAAATCCGCTTCAGCTCGAGCACATGATTTCCGGCTGCGGCGAACATCCGGCGGACCTGATGGTAGCGGCCTTCGTGGAGCGTCACGAGCGCTTCCTTTTCTCCCAGC
>JBDSZP010000138.1:0-3110 GCA_039925065.1 Luteolibacter sp. | reverse complement strand
TTTTTGTTCGCCGTTTTTTTCCTCGGGGGGAAGGATGCTGCGGCGATACATAAGAGATATCCCATTTCCGGCCATAATGATATTCCCTCATCACGTATACGTTTTCGCGGGAGAAGGCATGGGGCGTAAATCGGGGGAAAGGTGACATTTTCAAAAGATTGGGATCAGCGGGGTGATTCGGCTTGCCCATCATGAGCCAGCCCGCCATGCCGGGGCGGACCGAATCGACTTTCGCAAGCGCATGAGCAAAGAGCTGACATCCCAGGTACTGGCAGAGCTTCTTGAAGCCCGGAATTTCATGGGAATTCGGGCTGCTTTGGCAGGGCTGACTCCGGCCGACTCGGCGGAGGCGATCGAGGAATTCGAGCCAGTGGAACAAGCTGCGCTTTTCCGGCTTCTGCCGATGCAGATGGCCACGGAAGTTTTCGAATATTTACCGGTGGAGGCTCAGGAAGAGTTGATCCACGCGATGGGAAATGAGCAGGCGGCAGGCATTCTGGATGCCATGTCGCCGGATGACCGGACGGCTCTGTTAGAGGAATTGCCGACGGCTGTCTGCGCGCGTCTGGTGGAGTCACTTTCCCCGAAGGAGCGCGCGGTGGCACTGCGCCTGCTGGATTACCCGGAAGACAGTATCGGACGATTGATGACGTCCGAATATCTAACGATCCGGGACGAGTGGACGGCGCGTGAGGTGCTCGATCATATCCGCAGCCACGGCCGCGACAGGGAAACGCTGAACGTCCTCTACGTGGTGGATCCAATGGGCAGGCTCGTTGACGAAGTCCGCATTCGGGAGATCCTGCTTTGTCCTTTGGATACGCAGGTGAAGGATTTACGGAATAACGTTTTCATCGCTCTCACCGCCTCTGACGACCAGGAAACCGCAGTTGCCGCTTTCCGGAAATACGACCGCACGGTGTTGCCGGTGGTCGATAGGCATGGCGGGTTGGTCGGTATCGTGACGGTGGATGACATTCTGGACGTGGTTGAAGAAGAGGCCACGGAAGACATCCAGAAGCTCGGTGGTATGGAGCAGTTGGACGAGCCATACATGGATATTTCGCTCGGGCGTCTGGTGAAAAAACGCGCCACCTGGCTGGTGGTCCTGTTTTTGGGAGAAATGCTGACCGCCACCGCGATGGCTCATTATCAAGTCGATATGGCGAAAGCGGTGATCCTGGCGGTGTTTGTGCCACTCATCATTTCAAGTGGTGGTAACAGCGGATCGCAAGCGGCGACGCTCATCATCCGGGCCATGGCGATCGGTGAGGTCGGACTCAGTGATTGGTGGAAGGTGATGCGGAGGGAAATTTTTTCAGGCCTGATTCTGGGCCTCATCCTGGCGGTGATCGGGATCTTGCGGATCGCGGTGTGGTCGGCGTTTTCTGATATTTATGGCCCGCATTGGCCGCTCATTGCCGCGACGGTGGGCCTTTCGCTGGTCGGCGTGGTGCTGTGGGGAACGTTGTCCGGTTCGATGTTGCCGTTTGTTTTGAAACGGCTGGGACTGGACCCGGCCACCTCATCCGCACCTTTCGTCGCCACGATCGTGGACGTGACGGGACTGATCATTTACTTCGCCGTCGCGGGAATGGTGCTTCAAGGCACGCTGCTTTGACCGGCATCGCAGGGTAACTCTAAAATCCAGCATTTGACTTTGCGTTCCTTGGCGAACTTGGCGTCTTAGCGGTTCAACTTCTTCCCCTTCTCGCTGAGCCTCTCTTGGATTTCCAATTAGACACGGGGATGGTATTTCCGCTATGCTTATGGCGGATTTGTCCATTCAACCATGCCCGCCATCCGCCAATTTCTCCGGGATCACCACGGCCATGAGTCCGACAAGGTGGCTTTCATCGAGCTGTTTTTTGACCTGGTTTTCGTGTTCGCGATCACCCAGCTATCCCACTCGTTGATCGGAAACTTCAGCGCGCTGGGGGCGTTGCAGACGATCATGCTGCTGTTGGCCGTCTGGTGGGTATGGGTGTTTACGACGTGGGTGACGAACTGGCTGGATCCTGAAAAAATTCCGGTCCGCTTTCTGTTGTTAGTGATGATGGTGCTCGGGCTGATTCTATCGGCAGCGCTGCCGCAGGCATTTGCGGACAAAGGATTGGCGTTCGCCGGGGCTTACGTGCTGATGCAGGTGGGCCGCTCGGTGTTTTTCCTGTGGGCGGTGAAAGGTCATCCGGGTATGGTCCGGAATTTTCAACGAATTCTTGTGTGGCTTTCAGTGGGCGGGATTTTCTGGATGACGGGGGCGCTTCAATCAGGATCGATGCGTATGGCATTTTGGTCGGTGGCGTTGGCGATTGAATATGTTTCGCCGTCGCTCGGGTTCCGTGTGCCGGGACTGGGAAAATCTTCGGCTCACGAATGGAAGGTTTCCGGTCATCACATCGCCGAGCGCTGCGGGCTTTTCATCATCATCGCGCTCGGAGAATCCATCCTGGTGACCGGCGCGACCCTGAGCGATCTGTCGTGGACTGCGCCGACCGTGACCGCGTTTGTCGTTTCCGTGATCGGCAGCATCGCGATGTGGTGGCTCTATTTTGACACGGCATCGGAGTTCGGCAGTCGCAGGATTTCCGCATCGGAAAATCCCGGGGCGCTGGCGAGGCTCGCCTACACTTACCTGCATTTGTTCCTCGTGGCCGGAATCATTGTGACAGCTGCGGCGGACGAGTTTGTTTTGGCTCGTCCTTCAGGCCACAGCGATTTGAAGACAATCGTCTGCCTGTTGGGCGGCGCTGCGCTGTATTTGTTGGGAAATTTCCTCTTCAAACGGGCGATTTCCGGGCGCGCGCCGGTTTCGCACCTGCTCGGCATCATCGTGCTCGGACTGCTCGCCCCGGGAGCTCCGCATCTTGCTCCTTGGTTTCTTTCCTGCATGGTGAGCGTGGTTTTGATCGCTCTGGCCGCGTGGGAAAAGCAGGTCAGATGCCTCGTGGATTGAAAATCCGTGCGTGAATCCGTCTTGCCGCCTGCGTCCGCGCCTGCTTCCCTTCGCGCCCCAACCTTTTAACTTATGGCCAATAAAGATGTTACCGATCCCGCCCGCATGGAAAAAATCGTGTCGCTGTGCAAACGCCGCGGCTTCATTTTCCAAG
>JBDSZP010000137.1:0-5728 GCA_039925065.1 Luteolibacter sp. | reverse complement strand
GAAAAGGTTATTGAGAGATGTCCTGTCCAGTAACAGATCCCGAGGGCGATAACCGAGAACACTAAATCAATCCATCCAAGAATCCGGTAGTAACTGCTCGTGAAAACACGGAGGCGCTCCGCAGCTCGGGGCTCCTCTTGGCAAGAAGGCGCAGGTGTTGCCTCAGTCTGCATCTGGCATGGATTCATTATTAGAGAACGTTAGAGTGATGGCAACCCCACTAGCGAGAGCCGGCGTTGATCGCGGTGTAGAGGTTAAAATTACGTGAGAGCATCGGGAACAAATGGGCTAGTGGGGGTTGCCATCCATGGCTTGTTCTGCCTCTTGTTTCTGAAATTCAGTGCGCCTGAAAATAAAGGATCCGACAACGGGCAATCCCACAAACAAACCATAGGGAAAAATGACGATACACCAAATGATCCCCAGAACGATGGAGTTACGATAAAACCAAGGCGCGCGGAACTTCGTGGCGAACAGGGTCGTTAAAATCAGGGCGGCCCCTATGAGTCCTACCAAAACACCTATCATCGTAGCGGCGAACGCTATGTGGATGTCGTTGGCGAGCGCTTGCCGTGGGACCGGGTTACTCTCTTCAATCGCATTGTACGCACGGATAAAGCTCATCACCGTCCACAGACATCCCCACAAGGGTCCGGTGAAGAGTGCAACTCCAAGCCCCGCAAGCAATCCGCTCCACTTCGCCTTCGCAGGACGGTCGATGCTGATCTCTCGGCTTGAAGGGGCGTAGGGAGAAGTCTTCATTTCTTGCAGAACGTTTGATGTGCGCCCACCGGCGCGATTGAAAAGCAAATGAAATGAATTTGAAAAGCTTATGGCCGGTTGGTGCGTCACGACTTATTGGGCTTCTGCTATTCTTTTTTTTGTGCCTGATTGGTGTTCTTTCGCTTCTTGAGCACGCACTGAATTCCGACTTTGTCGAATTCGGTCAAACGATCCTCCTCAATGAAGTAGTCGAATCGAAATTGATTGGTCCTCACCCAAATGACAGGTGCGCTTTTGTTTTGTTGTCCGGGAATGCGCCTTTGTTGTTGAGGAATCTGACCTCTATTCTTTGGTTCGTCCTCGGGAAAAGAGCCCCATGTCGCTTCATCGTCGTGTTGAATATATACGTTTCCTGTCGGACGGCCCTTGGAATCAGATTGTGCCATTCGGTCAAAATACTGCGCTCGTCCGCCCTCGTGCAGCACCACCAATACGTATCGATCCTTGATTATTGCGTCAAAGTAGCGAGGCCAGTCAGCGCCGTAAGCTGTCGATGACACGGCGAAGATAGCCGCAAATAGGAATACTTTTAATGCGTTCATTATTTTTGCCCAACGATGAGCGCATGCACCACTACCAGCGGCGGCGCACTTCGATCACGGGGTTGATGGTGAAATTACGAGAAATCGTCGAAACAGGGCGGCTGGTAGTGGTTGTCATGGCGCGTCTTGTTAGCATTAGTCGGTTTTGTAAATAGATAACGCTCCTAGATCAAGTTGTTCGTCTGTAAAATAGTGAGGTGGGATCGTAATTGTTTGAGCGAAGTCGGGTGCTGTTAAGCCCATCTCATCATATACACAAAACTTACCTTCCCTCAAGAAATAGTCAGACCGCAAGTGCTTCCTCACACACTCAGCAAAGTCATTCAATGCCTTCACTAGGTTGTAAAGTAGCTTGTGGGTAGTCAAACACCACAGGTTGTATTCCTCAATCAAGGTCTCCTTCAATTCAAAATTTTGGTGCGGAACATCCTTGTATCGCTTACAGTTCATAATTCTCGGGTCACCCGGAATTATCACCGCGTCGCACATATAGTAGTCAAGTAAAGTGCGGGAGCGGTGAACAAGATTTTTGAGTTGTTGTTCAAATTCGGGAATCGTATTTGGTAAATTCGCCTTGAAATACTCAAAACTGAGTTGGTAGATACCATCTGGATAATCTACATGCATGATGTGCCTATACAAGCAGTCACTATGATGTCTCCAGCGATCCAGATCTAGGGATATAGTCACAATATCAATCATGTCGTGATAGATCTGGAGATTCTTGTCTATCTGCTCTCCCAGTTTACCTTCAATCCAAAGTTCATGAGTTCTCTTCATGCTATGGAGCTTTTCAACCGTCCAAGTCACTTCATCTTTGTCAATAATCGTATGATGATTCGCACACAGAAGAATCAGATTCGTATAAATATTACGTTCACTCAAAGGTAGCGATGAGAGACCTCTTGCACTCTTCTTTGATTTTTTTTCACCGACGATATGAGCCATCTCACCCAATAAGATATGCGGTGTTGCCTCATCCTCTTCTGCAGTCAGTGGGCGGCGGCAGTTCTTCATCGAACAACGGTTCGCGGCCTTGCCCCACAAGAGTTTTATGTCTTTAGGTTGGATGCTCATTTATTTTACTAACAGTTTTGTTCGTAGCATCTCGAGGAGTGATATCCAGTTGATCTACGGTCGTCAGACTGACCATCAAATCTTTGTGTGACAAGGAATTTCTGGGTTCAGCGTGTGTATATCAGGTGGGTTTCTGAGGGACTTTTGACAGGGATCTGCCATGACTGATATCAACCCCGGCCCGGGAGAGGCTGGATTTCTGCTGGTGCTGGACTGACGGAGAATTTCCGTTTTGAGGCATCGACTCGAAGCAGATCGCGAGGCGCCGCGGGCGTTTTGGAAGCTGGAGGTCCTGTGGGAGGGAGTGACCAGAGTGCAGGTTCCTCCACTGAGGATTCCGGCTGGAGAAATTGAAGATTCAGGCACCGCGAATCATGCGAATCTGGCGAATCCATTGAAGATGATGAGGAAGCCGCAGAGTCTCCCAAGCCTCCGTTCTTCATTGGTCCAGATCGCCAAATCAGCGGGACTATTTCCTCCGTCCTGATTTGAAAGAACAAGGCAATCGGAAGGGCGGCAGCTTTCCCCTTCCCGTCGGCTCTATTTCCCGCCAAACCTTTCCTCGTGACGTTGCCGGTATTTGAAATCGAAAGGGCGCTGCGGGATGCGGTGCAGGGTGAGCGGGCTCGGGTGCTTTTGAAAGCCCCGACGGGCTCGGGGAAATCCACCTCGGTGCCGGGAATGCTGGTGGACGCGGGGATTTCCGGGAAAATCCTGGTGATCGAACCACGGCGGATGGCGGCGCGGCTGCTTGCTGGCTGGGTGGCAAAACAGCGCAAGGCGACGCTCGGCAATGAGGTGGGCTACGCGGTGCGGTTCGACACGAAATATGGCACCAACTCGCGGATCATTTATCTCACGGACGGGGTTTTCCAACGCTGGATTCAGGACGATCCGGAACTTCACGGCGTGGGCGCGGTGGTTTTCGACGAGTTCCACGAACGGCGGTTGGCGGTGGATATCGCGCTGGCCCGTTGTTTGGATTTACAAGAAGGCGCACGACCGGATCTGCGGGTGGTGGTGATGTCCGCCACGTTGGAAACAGCGGGACTTGCGGATTACCTCGCGCCTGCCGTTTCGCTGGAAGCAGGAGGTCGCACGCATCCGGTGCAGGTGCTCTATCGGGCGGATCGACCGCCGGTGAACGATCGTCGCGGCGGGCCACCCAGAGAAACTCCGATCTGGGAGAAAATGGTGAACGTCTGTCGTGAGGCGATGGCAATGCCCGACGCTGGAAACATCCTGATGTTCCTCCAAGGCACGCATGAGATCCGGAAAACCATCGAGCTGTTGGAAAACGGATCGATCGCGAAGGGTTGGGATGTTTTCCCGCTGTATTCCGCACTCGCTCCGGCGGCGCAGGAAGCGGCGATTTCTCCGGGACCGCGACCGAAGATCATCGTGGCGACCAACGTGGCGGAAACATCCCTAACGATCGAAGGGGTGCGCACGGTGATTGATAGCGGGCTGGCGCGGACCGCGTCGTTCGAGCCGCGTCGCGGGATCAATACACTGCTCATCAAGAAGATTTCCCGAGCGGCCGCGGAACAACGGGCGGGCCGCGCCGGACGGACAGCGCCGGGTCGGGCATTCCGCTTGTGGAGCGAAGCGGATCACGGGCGGCGGGCGGAGTTTGAAGCGCCGGAAGTGCATCGCGTGGATCTGGCGGAAGCAGTTCTGTTATTGAAGGCGGCGGGAGTTTCAGAAATCCGGAATTTCCGCTGGTTCAACGCGCCGACGGAGGAATCCCTCACACGGGCCGAACGGCTGCTGCATGATCTCGGCGCGCTGGACCTAGCGGGACAACTCACGGAAGAAGGCGCTAAAATGGCATCGCTGCCACTGGAGCCGCGTTTTTCCCGGTTGATGCTGGCCGGATACGAACAAGGCTGCGTGGCGGAAACGGCGTTCATCGCGGCGACCGTGCAGGGCGAAGGAATTTTCACGAACAAGCGCGGCAACGTGGGGCGCAAGGATTTCATTTTCCCGGACGATGACACGGATTTCGCGGGAGAATGGCGCGCGTTTGAATCGGCGGAAGCGATGGGGTTTGATCCGCGGCGTTGCGATCAGCTCGGCATCATGGCTCGTGGAGCACGCGAGACAGCACAGGGATTTGACCGGCTTTGTTCGCTGGCGAAACGCTTCGGCTGGGAATGGCAACCGGTGGATTTCAAAGCGCGCCGCGAGGCGATCGGCAAGGCGATGCTAGCTTCCTTCAGCGACCAACTTGCGATCCGTTTCAGCCAGGGAACTCTCGCCTGTAAGCTGGTGGGAAATCGCAAGGGCAAGCTGGATGAGGAGTCATGCGTGAGAAACGCGCCGGCATTCGTCGCGGCGGAAATCACCGAGGTGGAGGCACGGGAAATCATCGTGCACCTGCGCCGCGCCACGGCCATCGAACCGGAGTGGTTGGCAGGGCTTTTTCCTGAGGATCTGACGATGACGAACGGTGCGGCGTGGGACGATACGCGACGACGGGTGGTAGCGAGAAAGGAAACACGTTTCCGCGATCTGGTGCTGGAAGGAAAGGAAAGCGATCATGGAGTGAATCTCGATGCAGCGGCGGAATTGCTGGCTGCCAGGGTTTTATCGGGCGAGCTCGATTTGAAGAACTGGGATCATTCCGTCGAGCAATGGACCGCCCGGCTCACCATGTTAGGGAAGTGGATGCCGGAGCTCGGCATGCCCGGTTGGTCCGATGAGGACCGCACGGACGCCATCGCACAGATTTGCCACGGATCGGTCAGTTACAAGGAGATCAAGGAAGCGAACGTCTGGTGCGTGCTTCGCGAGTGGCTCAGCGCGGGACAACGGGCGGCGCTGGATTCCTATTGTCCGGAGCGGATCAACCTGACGAACGGCCAGTCCGCGAAGATCACTTACGAACTCGGAAAAGACCCGTTCATTTCGCTGCGCGTCTCACATCTTTTCGGGATCTGGGAAACGCCGACCATTGCTGGCGGAAGGGTTCCCCTCCTCGTCCATATTCTGACGCCCGGGCAAAAGCCGTGGCAGATGACCAAGGATTTGAAAGGCTTCTGGGCATCCGGCTACGCTCAGATGAAAAAGGAAGTCGCAGGAAGATACCCCAGACATCCCTGGCCGGACGATCCGAAGGCCTGGGTAGCGGCGGGGAGCAAGCGCTCCTGACGCCACTCCGTTAGTGGCGGGACGGAGTGCGCGAAGTCCAGAGCCAGCGATCGCTCTTCCGTTCGTAGTCCAACCCTTGTATGTTTCCCGTGCCGGGAAAAGTGAAAGGGCCAGCCATGGGTGCCTTCCGAGAATGGGTCCTCAAAACTCGTCGGAGGAAGGCACCCATGGCG
>JBDSZP010000136.1:0-37123 GCA_039925065.1 Luteolibacter sp. | reverse complement strand
GGGAGAGATCGCCAACTGCCGCGCTTAGGATTCGATCCCGAGGATTGCCTAATCGAAGTGATCAAGCACCTCCCGCCCGCCCGACAGCCTTGCCAACCACGCCCCTGAGGAGCAACGCCGCAGGGAAGAATTTAAGACGTTTACAAAAATCAAGCCCCGCAGGCTGCTAGTGTGGAACCCAGGTCACCGGATCCCCATCAGATCGACATTAACGAAACTCCCCGCAAGCCGTCGGCGTGGCAGGAAGATCATAACGCTCGTCCAATGCTTCAGCGATGCACTCCGCCGTTCGCCAAATGTGACCATCGAAAACCGTGCTCCCATTCACCGACACAGCCACCGCTCGATCCCAATCGACCAATCGATCGGACAGCCCCACGCGCAGCCCGCGTGGCACCTCTCCATCGATTCGGATGATCTGGCCCTCGACACTGGCCACGATCCGCCGCCCGCCTGTGGCCGCTTCGTCCGGAATCTGGAGCCAATAAAAACAGTTTCATCCGTAATTTCTTCATCCACAGAGAATTCTGAAAATGCTAAATCCCGTTAACCGGACACCCGTGGAATGGGTTGGCACGGCCAATGCCATTGGTTGGCTTGTACCGTTCACTTAATATCCTCATTTGCTAGAGTTTCTCTTTTTTTCTTTTCTTGCTCAGTGAGCAAATGATATTTTCGGCCATCTATCTTTACTTCTTTCTTCCCAGAAGATAGATCTATATCGCCTTTTATTTCGGCGACCCCAAACTCCTTATCAAGGTCGAAAATGTAGCATAACGATTCCACTTTGTGTGTATCTTTTCTGACAGCCGAAACACCTATTAAAAAATGACTCTCATCATCACTGAAGACTCGTTGAGAGCTCACTTTAAAAAGATTCCTATCAAATTGATCGAACTTGTCTATTTTTTCTGAAATATCTCTAAATCCGACTGCAGCAATTCTCTCAAAGAAAAACCTTGAATCCGGCTGTGGATCAGCTTTCCAAAAATCGATGTAATTCGTTGGATTATGCTTTCCTGATTCAGTGAATAGAAAGAATAAGTTATTTGATTTACTCCAAACAACTTCATAGGTCTCGTCTATGCAAGCGTCGGCTTTCCGAACACCAACTATTTTAGATGCTTTAACCCTCCCCTCCAATTCGGTGATCTTCACCAAGTTTGAGAAAATTACGTTCGGCCCATTAGACACCAAAATACCAAATTCGCCATTCGGGGAAATACTTTTTCCTATTATGTAAGAGTTTTCAATCAGATTAGATATATTATCCTTTAACTTTACAACGCCATCTTCCGCATTCGCCCAGCTGCCGCAACCGAAAATCAGATACAGAAGCGTCATCAGATTTAAAACAAGTTCCTTTTTAATGTTTAATTTCATATACGTCGAAAATTTGTTTTCCACTCGAAACTATATGTTCATATCTATTGAACAGGGTCAGCCCTTGGATTTCAATGTTTTCAATTATGGATATTGAATTCCAAGGACTGGCCCGTGCATGTTGCATCCCTTTTGGCGTGCCTGGTCACTTCTTCAAGGCTGGCAATGAAACCGCTTTTTGACGGAATTTTTCCACTCTGCTTTCAATTTCTTCGATTGGGACCTTTTCCATCCTATCATACTTCACAGTCGCTGTGTTCGATCTTTCGTTATTGATAAGTAAGCGATAATAACTAAGATCGCCATTTTTTATCTCAACAAATCTAAGGATTGCCCCATCCTTCTCCCAAGACAGGAAATAAAATTCCCTATCATCAAAGAAAAATTTCTTCCCTTGCTCATCAAGAATGCGGATCGATTTTGACGAATCGCCACCGAGGTAGATTAAAACAACCTCTTGCATTTTAGTGCCATAATTCAATTTTGCGATGACATACTTCGAATCCTGCCGCCACAATGATTCGATTTTGACCCTGGACACTTCGCTTGCTATCATCATTGAGACCTTTCGGCCTTTGAGCTCCTGTAGCACCACATTCCTAGATCCATCAGGCTGCGGACTAATGTCAATTGAGAAGCGGCCATTTGGAGACGAGCAAGACAAAGGAACATCCTGTGCCGCCAGCGATCTAGCAATAAGAAAAAACACACAATAAATACCGAAAAACAACCTCATGACCTAATTTGCTATTTGATAATTTTGTCTTCCAACTAACTTCGCTGTCACAATCTAAGAAGTAGTGACGCCTTTTTTTACAAATCCAATACCCAATTGCCGCGCCGCGCCAGGGGATATTTCAATGCCAACGTTCCGGGAGCCTCTTGAGTCCGCATAAACCGCTAATGAGTAATCCCGATGGCGACGCGGGCTTTGTGAAGCCGTGAGCATTGACCCCATTCAAGTCCTCCCGATGCTATTGGTCCTGGTGGGCTTGTTTCACTTCGCGTGAGTTATTGGCCTTAACTTTTGACCAATCCGAATAGATTGTGACGATCCTCCAACCCTCATGCCGCCTCTCCGCATTTAACGGTCCAATGCGATATTGATTGAGAATCATGTCTTCGCACTTTGACTTACACTTTTCGGTGCCGCTAATTATCTGGTTCCGCACTGTATCACTACTAAGTGTTTTTGTCATTCCTGTGCCCTTATCCAAATAAGTATCCACAGTCTCAGTCCCTGCCCATTCATCGAGGAAATTCGGAAAGAACATTTCGAACTCCCTTTCATCCATGCTGGAAACATCATAATCCGTCGAACCCTTTATTTCGACTGGAAATTCAATAAGCGCCTTGAAGGAAGAAGCGTCCTCACGATTGACGGCTTGCTGAAGCATATCAACAAAATCACAAAATCTCGCAGCGCTCACGTCCGTGACTCGCTTAGCTCCGTCACTATTATTTGATATTCCACAAGCATTTAGACAGACTAATAAAATGAGCAATTTTTTCATTATCGCCGCCGATTCCGCGCTGAGCACATCGTTTGGTTCATCGAACCATTCATCGAATTTTTCTCAAGAGGCCTATCACCTTCAAGAACTCTCGGGTGTCATTATCATTCGCTTCTTTTTTGAACTTGGAAATGATCTTAAGAATTTTTTCCTCATAATTAATTTCGATATTCATGAACGGGGTCAGTCCTTGGATTTCAATGTTTTCAATTATGGATATTGAATTCCAAGAACTGACCCCGTGCAAGGGATATGCGAATCGCAGTGGCCTCGCCATGACCCATCACCCTCACCATCCAACAGCCAGTCCGTCAACCTCATTTTGTTTCATTGCGAGGACTGGTAACAGAGACTTTCACTTTACAGTTTTAGACTTGAGTATTTCTTCGTGGATAATTTCAGCATCAATATTAATTTTACAAATGTAGCTTAAACTATCTATTTCATTATCAAGATTGCAGTAATACTTAAATTCGTGCTCATTAATCCATGAATCGGGCTCGTAACTAAGTATGAAATCATCAAAGTTTTTTTTGATCTTATTGTTTTCCAGCTCAAATCGAGAGAAGTCAGCTCTCTTTATTTTATCGATCTTAATAAAGATTCCATCATCACCTTTTTTACAGATCAAGAGATTTGATAATTTCGTACTGATCCTAATATTGGCAATAAATGCGGTTTTTTCCTTATTCCACAAAAGCCAATAAATCGATTGCAATGGCCTATTAGTAATTTCCAATATATGTTTTTTGTCTTCTTTCCTCTGTAGCCAGAGACTGGCTTCGTGTGATTTTGGATTTTCAACCTGAATAATTTGGTACAATTTATTGGAAAGTTGTAGACTTCCATCCTCCTCCGCGAAAACATTATTATTGATTAATGCATTTATCATTAAGATAATCAACAAATAAATTTTATTCATAGTATGCTTGTATGTATTGTCTTGTTGTTACGCCGCTTCTATTATATCCAATGTTAAGATTCCTTGCTGCGGCCGCTGAAATTTCGATACCTTTTATATTTCCTCCTCTTGAATCTGCAACTATCGCCCTTACGGAAGTTCCATTTGTGACATTTTCAATAATTACATACTTTCCCAAATTTCCATTTGTTCCACCAAGTTGACTAAGTCCCAATCTATTGTTGTTCCCTAATGCTATGTATGGAACATCACTGGCGTCAACGTAAGATGATTGTAAATTTGAAGGCCCTGTCCGTAAAGATGTTTTGCACACATAGTATCCTCCATCATTTAATAAAGGCTTACCATTTTTCCCATATGCTACAACATTTCTAGATGGAGGGTAGCCACCTGCGTTTTCCAGTAAATCATCCCCCCTCAAACCTGAATGAGGCGGCGCATATGCCGTAGGGGAGCCGTCATGATCTATCGCGACACTACTAGTAGCTATTACATCATCACCAGTCTCTTTAGGCATTATAGCTTTCTTTATTTGTTCGCTTTCCGCATTCAGCAAATGCTGAAATGCCGCAGTGTAAGCCCCGTTCGCGAATTTTCCACCTCCAAGTGCGGATGCCGTTCCTCCGATAATCCCTGCCCTTATCGTCCTTGACGCAACCGCAGCTGGACCAGTTGCATTGGGGTCACCTAATAATCCGGCGTCACTCGCACCGGCAGCCGCTGCGGCTGAAATGAACCCATCGCCAAATTTACCTCCCATGGCAACGTTGGCCGCGCCACCCAAAATACCATGCCCTGCCATGTGTTCCGCTGTTTCCAAACTAAATGTGCCTGCGTTTTCGGCTGCTATGCCCATTGCATGAAGGGCTCCCGCGGTAATACCGCCTTGAATTCCTCCGACAACTGCCCCTCGCAGTATATCTCCAGCGCTTCCGCCCGACAAAGCTGGTCCCAGCCCTCCGGCTATCGCTCCTATTACGGCCCCAGTCCCAATCGTTCCGTAGGTCACCGCAGTCCCGGCAATCGTAAACGCAGTCGCACCCGCTAAAGTATTTCCAAGTAAAGCAGTCGCTATGCCTGCTCCAATCCCCGTGCAATATAGCACGACTGCGACTATAATTACTACAACTGTCACCCAATTATCCTTCAGCCAACTTCCCATCTTGTGGAACGCGTTCCCCACCCATGAAAAACCTGTCGGGTCGGTCAGGTTGAGGGGGTTGTTCATGACGTAGCTGTAGCGGTTGAAGTTCTGCGAATACTCGGGGACCTGCACCACGGGGTCGGGGCTGAGCATGCGGCCCAGTTCGGGATCGTAGATGCGGCCGTTCATGTGGATCAGGCCGCTATCGTCGAGCTGCTCGTGACCGGTGTAGCCGCGGTCGTAGTCCTGGGCGCTGGTGCGGAAGGCGTCCGAATCCGTGGTGCGGTAGGCAACCAGGGTGTCCGGATCGCGGCGCTCGCCCCATGGATCGAAGGACTGGTACTCGGTTACGGGGGTGACGAAGGCGTTGCTGGTGGCGTTCCAGGTGCCGGTATAGAGCACGTCGGTGGAGCCGAGGTGGTCCTTGAGGATGGTGGTGAGCTTCGTGACGCTGCCGGTCACCGCGTCGTCGGTGCGGGTGTAGACGCCAAGGCCGCCGAGGGTGTGGCGGTGGATGACCTTCGTCACCTTGGGGGTGGCGCTGCCGTTGGCCTGGGTCATGTGGGTTTCCCGCTCGTAACTGCCGAAGTAGAGGGTCTCCTCAAGCTTCCGGCTGCTGTCGGCCGCGATGCGTTTCTTGAGCTGCTTGGCGCGGTTTCCGCCGGCATCGAAGGAGAAGTCCGTCTGCACGCGGGCGGCGGCGTAGATCTGGGTACCCGCCAGATCCTGCAGGGCGGGCGCGGCGGCGTAATCCAGTGACTGGAGCTGGCCGAAGGAGGTCCAGGTGTAGTTCCGCTTGCTGTCCGAGATGACGTAGCCGGCGTCATCGTAGCTGTAGCTGCGGGATGCTCCCTTGATCGTGGCGTCGGTGACCGCGTGGATGCGGGTGGCATCGTTGTAGGACAGGCTGGCTCCGGGCTTCGATCTCAGATTGCCGTTGGGGTCGTAGTTGAAATCCCTGGCCGCCGGGAAGGAATAGGAGGCGAGCGAGGCGGCATCGACATGGGCGTTGATGACGCGGTTGTTTTCATCGTATCTGAAAAACTCCTTTTTAGCGGTTTTGGCGTCGGAGCGGGTCGTGAGGTTGCCCAGGGTGTCCCAGGTGTAGGTTTTCGATTGAAGACTGCCGGTGCTCCGGCCCGCATCCAGCGAGGCGAGATGGCCGGTGGTGGGGAGGTAGCTGGCCCTGGTCGACACGCCTTGGGCAAGCGTCTGGGTGAGGGCATGGCCTTGGGAATCAAACGTGCCTGCCTGCCAGAGGAGGGTGCCCGCGCCGAGGATGTTCGCGCCCGAAACATCGGGACCGATCCGCAACGCCTTGGGCATGGAATAGCCGGTGGTGTATTCGTGGATCACAGTGAGGCCTCCGGCATCGGTCTCGCTGTAAACCCGGCCGAGTTTGTCGTAACTGATCGCGGTGTTGGTGGTCTCGCCGAACTGGGTCTTGCGGGTGCTGGTCGCGCGGCCGTAGGAGTCGTAGGAAACCGTCTCGCTATAGCCATCCGGCCCATAGGTTTTCCATGGCTTGCCGAGGCCGTTTCCGGCCGCGCCATCGTAGAAGGTGGTGTAGGTGCCTTCCGGCTTGGCCACGGTCGCGGGCCTGCCGAGCACATCGTATTGGAAGGTGGTGGTCCGTCCGTTGGCGTTGGTGCTGGAGACGACCTCGCCGAAGCCATTGAAAACGGACGTGGAGGTGCCGGAATTCCGCTCGTTCACGCTCCATTTGTTGCCGACCTTGTCATATTGGTTGGTAAGGAGGGTCTTGCTGTCGATGGCGACGGTGAGCAGATGGCCTTCCGGGTCGTAGTTGAAGGAGGTGACCTGCCGGGACGGGTCCGTGGACTGGACAAGGCGGCCGTGCTGGTCCTCCCAGCGCTCGAGGATTTTTCCGTCCCGGTTTTTCACCTTCGAGTAGGTCATCGGCTTGTAGTCGTTGCCGGCCGGCTTCGTCGGGGTGAGCGCGAGCGTGCGCGTGTCGAAGGCCAGTGCGGTATCCCTGCTTCCGTCGGGATGGACGGTTTCCACCACGCGGTTGAGCAGATCGTAGCTGACGGTGGTGAACAGCGCGGTTTCTCCTGCGGCGAACGGCGCGCAGGTGGCGCACTTGCGGTTGCGCCCGTCATACCGGGTGACGGTGTAAACCGGGACGAAGGTGGAGGTGGCGGCATCCCGCAGGGCGAGGGTTTCAGTGACCAGTTCGCGGCCCATGGAATCCAGATAGACCTTCACCACCGGCGTCCCGGAGCGTTGCTTGGCCCGGAAGTAGGTGATGTTGCGGTTGATGTTGCCGTTGCGGTCGTGATTGAGATAGGTCGTAACGGAGGCCGGGACGCTGGCGTTGCTGGCGGGGCCGGTGATTTCACCCGTCTCCGTGCCGTCCGGATGGGAGGTGTGGATGAGGGTGCCGAAGGCGTCGTAGCCGAAGCTGGTGGTCAGCCCCGCGGCGGTGGTGGACTGGAGGAGGGCCCTGGTTTCATCGTAGAGGTAGCTGACGGATTGGCCCAGGGCGTTTGCCTCGCTGGTCACAAACCGGCCCGACGCGCTGTAGGTGCTGCCGGCGGTGCGGGTTTCACCCGAGGCGGTGACACTGGTGGCCGTGATGTTTCCCCGGGTGTCGTGGCTGTAGGTCTTGGTGCAGCCGAATGTCGGATCACCCGGCTCGATCGTCTCCGATGTCAGAAGCCCGGTATTGGTATCATAAACAAAGGACGCCTTTTTCACGAGGGACGCCTTGCCCGCACCGGACTTGGTGACGGTGGAGCCGCTCATGCGCCCCAGCAGCCAATGCGACGGATTCACGATGTGGTTGAAATCGCTCTGCGTGACCACGAGGCTGCCATCCAAAGCGTAAACCGATGACTTGTGGACAAAACCATAACTGTCGAAATCCCCCACATTCTGGAATGTCTGGATCCGGGACTTGAGCGCGCCATCCAGATCGCGCGTTTCCTTGGTCGAGCTGGTCTGCACCGGGCGGTGGATGGTGCCCCCGACTCCCACGGTGGGGGCCAGTTCGGCGTAGGTGGCGGTCTCGGTGGTGAGACATTTCATCCCGGCCGTGACACCTGGAAGCCTGGAAGCCAGATCGTTGTCATCGACATTCACGCTGGTGGTGGTGCGGACCGGACTGCCTCCGAAGGGGAAAACCCGCATCGTGTCCGTATGGCTGATCTGGCCGGTGACCTCGTCCATCGCCTCGATCCATCCGAAGCCAAGCGATGACTCGTTGGCACGGTCGTAGCGCAGGTCGCCATAACGCTGGCACCGGTAGTTGGTTCCTCCGTAGCCGTTGGGCTCGGTGTAGCGGGAAACCACCAGCCGCGAATCGATGATGGAGGCCTGGCCGACGGGCAGATCACCGGTGGATTTTTCATAAACCCGGGAGAAAAAGCCGGAAGTGGTCGGGTCCGGGTCGTTGAGGCGCTTGTAGCTGACGACAAGCTCGGTGTCGAAACCGTCCGTCACCTTCGTGAGCACCTCCGGACTGCAATTGTTGTACCAGACCTTGGGCGTCCCGCCGAGCAGGCCGGTGACGAGATCCGGGAAACCGTCGCCATTGAGATCCTGAAGCCTGGCGTTGCGCTTGCCATCCGTCCGTTGGCCGTCGGTCATGTAGATCCGGTTGGCCCCGGGAAGACCCCACTCCTCCCGCCTTTCCCATCCGTTTCCGGTGTTGAGGAATGCCAGGTTGTCGGCTCCGGGGGTGAGCGCGTTTTCCTGGTCGGAATAAAGGATGTCAACCAGCCCGTCGCCGTTGAGATCCGCGACCTCGAATCCGTAGGGAATGCGCGAGTCACCGGATTCGTAGTGCAGCGGATGGGTGAGGCGGTAGGTGTTCGTTTCCGACACGGTGGTGCTGGAAGGCGGCTCCATCAGCCTCCACGGGGTGGATAGTCTGGAACCCTGGTTCAGCCAGATCTTGCGGACATCGGCGTTGTTCACCCGCTGGGATTGCAACAGGTCCACCATGCCGTCGCCATTGAGATCCATCATCAGCACTCCCTGGTCCACGCCGCTGTCGTGTTTGACCAGGGCGACCGGCAGTTGGTAAGGATCGCCGGGAGGATTTTCCATTCCCGGAGTGGAATTCCAGAGATAGCCCGTGGTGCGGTTCATGCGGTACACCTTCGATCTCAGGGCGCCCGCATAGATCGAGGAGTCGGCGATTTCCGCAATCCCGTCCCCATCGAGATCGACCAACCGCCGACCGACGTCCTGCTGGTCGATCATCAACGGCTCCGGCAGGGCACGGTTCGCACGCCGGGTCCATCCGCCGTTCTTGCCGTTGTTGATGAAGACGGCATCCTCGTTTGCTCCGATGATGGCGGCGCCCGTCGAAAGGTTGCAGAGGCGGCCGTAGTCGGTGGTGTGGATCGTCAGGTCGAGGTATCCGTCCGAATTCAGGTCCGCCCATTGGAAATGTTCGGTCCGTGGGTTGCCGCCCGTCTCGGCGGAACTGGCCGTGTTTTCCAGATAGAAAGGAAGGTGCCAGGCCGTCTTTTCCACCCATTCCCATCCGTTTTCGGTCTTTTTCCGGGTATAGAACCCGTACTCGTTGCGGATCCGTCCCGAGCATCTTTTCACGTTGATCGAGCCCATCAGGTCCGTGTTTCCGTCGCCGTCGATGTCCATCGGCTGGGCCAGCAGGTGGTGCTTCTTGACATAGGGATAGGCATCCGTATCGGAACTGCGGCAGCCCAATGGAAGATAGGAGGGCGGATGCAGCGAGCTCGACATCACGAAATCCCCCTTGGCGTTCTGATAGGTCTGACCGATGGTGTGGACCGTCAGGTCCGTGAACACCGAGGATGACGTCGGCCCCGTCACGTTGTAGGCGACGGCGCGCCAGTCCGCGAGATCCACTAGGCCGTCGGAATCCAGATCCGCCGCCACTACCCCCAGGTCCTTCCCATTCGAGTCCGAATACCGCAGCAACTCGGTGTCGTGGTAAAAAACAATGGGGTCGGTATCATGGGCGACCCTGTGCCCTGTCCGATAGATGCAGACGTTGCGGAACATGGCGTTGTCCTCACCGTCCGAGCTGTCGTTATCCACGCACATGAACACCAGATAGTTCTTGTCGGCGCCGCCCAAGGCAGCCACGGGCAGGGTGAATGTCTTCCAGCCGTCCGCCGTGGTGTAGGGCTGGGTGGGTCCGGTGAAGTTCGACTGGCCGGAAAGGGCGATCGTGCCTGTCCCGCCGATCCGGAAGAACGGGGAGGTTGTGGTGCCCTGATTGGCCTTGTCATCATCCAAACCGATCATCGCCCCCGCCACCTGCTTGGCCGATTTGAAATCGAATTGCAGCACGGTATCGCCATGAATCGTCTCGGGCGCGTCCAACTTGTGGGCGCGGGCAACATCCCCCGTCAGCCGCAGCACGGTGTTGTCATCGCCTTCCACCGTGACCATCGAGTTCACCTCACTTGTCGCATCCAGACCGCTGCCATAAACCGGGAGCGGCGTCGGGCCCGGATCCTTCCACAGCGGCCCCGAGGTGATTCCGCCGTAGTTGAATTCCGTGGCCGGAACCCCCAGTCCGTCGTCGTCGCGCATGAATTTCGCGACGGATTTCAGAAGGGATCTGCCGGTCTGATAGGAATTGTCGTAGGCCAGCCGGTAGGAATGATTCACATAAGAACCCGTGAGAACCCTGATTTTGGAAAGCCGCTCGCTCGTGCGACAGCCGGCGTAGGTCGAATAGGACCGGCTGATGTCGGGGCGGGTTTCATAGGTGAAATCCACACTGCAGCCGGGGGATTTGATCACAGTTCCGTGGGCATCGACCTGGCCGGTGTAGCTGATCCTCGAGACCTGTTGGTTCACGAAATCATAATTCGGGGAAGCCGCATCCCGCTGGTATTCAACCGAATAATAATTTCCCAAGGTGTCCTGCACCCGGTTCACCCCCCACGAAAGCGTTCTCTGGATCACGGATGTTTTTGAATCGGCTGTCCCGCCCAAAGTGACGGTGAGCCCCGCCTTGGTTTCGACTTTCCAGGATGCGGGCCCCGCGCCGATGGCGGTGATACGCGCAAAGGAATCCATCTCGGTCCGGTACTCCGAACCGGCCGCCCCGTAAGCGCCCGAGACACAGACCAGACGCTCGCCATCCAGAAAGAAGCGGTCCGTGGTGCTGCCGTCCGCAGCGATATCGAAATCCATCGGATCATAACTGCCGTCCTTCGCCGCCGATGAAGGGCCGCGGGTGATGCGCTGCAGCCCGGTGAGATTCCAACCCACCCCCATGATTCCGTTGCCCCCGCCGCTGGAGTAATTGAGGCTTATTTTCGGCTCCATGCCGGCCGCGCCCTTCGGAAGATCAATCGGAACCGCGTACGCCGCGGTCCCGTCGCTTCCAACGGACAGGCTGCCCTTCAAAGCTCCCACCGGCTTGTGGGTGCCGAGCGCGAGCGCGGGGATGGTCACCGGCGGAGCGACGATCGGAGTGGCGTTGACGGCATTGCCCTGCGGCCAGAGGTGGTCCAGATAGCCGTCCAGAAACGATCTCCCGGTGAACGGATTGATCTGATCCCGATCGTATGCGCCGGGGTTCCCGTGGTTGTCACGTTCCCACTGGTCCTCCAGCCCGTCCTGGTCCAGGTCGGTGAAAAGCGGATTGACCGTCGAGACGGAAATCTCGTCGATCAGGGTGTCGCCGGTTTTGCTGCCGTAGAAATCCAGAACCTGCAGGTTGTCCCCCCGGTTTTCGAAAGCGAGGTTGGCCGCCACCATCTTCCCGTCCACCGACAGATCCCAGACGTTCCGCTGGTAATCGTGCCGCAGGGTGATGTGCAGGTAATCGGAGGCCGCCGTGCCGCTGACATCGAACATCCCCGCTGACTTGATCCATTGCTCGGGTCTTGTGTTCGGATTGCCGGTGTGGTCGTCGCCGTTATAAACCCAGATCTCGCCCTTGCTCGAACCCTCCGGCACCTGGAACGCGAGCTGGGTGCCGTTCACCGAGAAACTCGAGGGGCTGCCGGTCGGATCCGCGGCGGGCTTGAGCCGGAAATCGATGAACGCGACCGTCTGCGCCGGGTCCCACGCCACCGAGCGGCTGATCTTGGTTTCCTGCTGGATATCAACCGGCAGCTTGAGGGCCTTCCCGCCGCCAAACCCTTCCCCCACAGGCGAAACGACGGCAGCACCCGATAGAAGCTGCCAGCCCGGAGTCGAGGCACCCTCCACCTGCTGATAGGGAACCCATTCCGCGGAATCGAAGGTGATCGGAGGGAGATCCGCCAGAATCTGGTTGGTGAAAAACGCGAAATTGAGGAACCCGGCGAGGGCGGTCTTGCAGAATTGGTTCATTGATCACCATCGCTATCAGGAGCTCCTGATAGCTGGCTATTCACTAATCTTTTCATTTCGTATTATCACTCACGGATCTCGCTGAAAATCAGCAGATTGCGTCGGATTTCCACCACGAAAAAAAGCCTGATATTTCCTCTCATGAGCCGATTCGGCTGTTACCAATCGGCAAGGACGCCCGGAAAAAACAACAATCAGGCTGGCATCGACTTCAGGAGAATCAAGAATCCCTAGCTGAATCTACCCGCATCCATGTCGCTGATCGGGCGGAACGGCAGGTCTCCCGCGAGGAGGTCCGCTACGAGCCTGCCGCTGACAGGTCCGAGGCTGAGGCCCATCATGGCATGGCCGCTGGCGATCGTTAGATTCGCAAACTTTCCGGACTTCCCGAGATAGGGGACTCCATCAGGCGAGACCGGTCGGAGTCCTGCCCATGGCTTGATGCCTTCGAAATCCTGCTCGGAGAATTTCGGAAAATACGCATGCACCGACTTGATGAGGCCACGAACGCGTGCGGGATTGATCGAGAGATCGAGCCCGCCGACTTCCATCGTGCCGCCGAACCGGAGGCTGTTACCCATCGGCGTGATCGCGACTTTCGCCTCGGCGAAAATCGAACAAAGCTGCGGCAGTTCCGGCGGCGCTGGCAGCGTGAGGGAATATCCTTTTCCAGCCTGAAGCGGCAATTTCACCCCGATCAAACCCAACAGCTTCGGCGTCCACGAGCCGCCTGCCAGAACAAACTGCTTCCCTTCAAATTTCCGACCATTCCCGCTAACGGAAATCACCTGCCCGTTGCGTGCCTCGATTCCATCAATCTTCACACCGCTTTCAATCGTCCCGCCCAGTTCCAAAACACGCCGCCGCATGGATGTCATGAAGCGCTGCGGATCGAGATGGCAGTCCTGCGGAAAATAGACCGCACCGGCAACGTCCATCGTAATGCCGGGATCGAGCCTCGCCGCACCGGCCGCATCAATGACTTCCGCCTCCAGGCCGATCTCATGCGCGGCGTGCGCGACTTCCGCTTCTTCGTCGAGGCCCCTCGCCGTCTTGCAAAGCATCAGCAGCCCGCGTTTTTCCAAACCGAAATCCTCATTCTCAGCCAGCTCCGCAAACAAACGCCGGCTCTCCAAATTCAAATCACGCAGTAATTCACGCGACGCCGCAACGTGGCGTTCGTTGGAATTTCGATAGAAAAGCCAACCCCAGCGCATCAGATCGAGATTCACGCGGGGCCGGACATAGAACGGGCTCTCCGGATTGAACATCCAGCGCAGGCCCTTCGAAATCATGCCCGGCGCGGCCAGCGGAGTGAAATGGCTGGGGACGATCATGCCCGCGTTTCCCATCGAGCAATTGTCGCCGCCCGCCTCCTCGCGCTCGATGACGGTGACGGAAAAACCCCGCTTCAACGCATAGTAAGCCGAGCAAAGCCCGATGACTCCACCACCGACAATCACCACCCGATCCATTTTCATTTCCTCTAACCTACACCGTGCGTCTTGCCTGAGTCTGGAGCAATCCCTGAGGAAACCGCAACAAGTGCTGTCCGGGGAATGAAACTCAGTGGCGGCGTTTGCGCTCTTTTTTCGGCTCGAAGCTCACTGCCTTCGAATCAAAAGCTTCCGGATCGTAGCCCGGATGTGCCCATTCGATTTCGCCGTGGAGTGCCTGCATGTATTGGAAAGTGCCGCCGAAATCCTCCGGCGGACAAGCGCGCTCGCCTTCGAGAACCTGCGGTCCGCCTTCACCGGCCACCCATTTTTCGAAGACGATTTCATGGATCCACTCGTCCGCGAAATCGTAGCGGTAAAGGATCCGGATCGGCAGACGGCGTTTTCCGAGGAACTCCTTCACGGTCAGAACCGCCTCATCCTGGAACTCGCCCGCAGTCTGATCTTCCAATCCGATCGGCCCGATCACGTCGTTCAAGCGCTTGCCTTTTCCATGGCGGAATTCATGCGGGCTCTTGTTATCCCAGCCCATCACGGCCTGCACCGCATCGCTGAATTGAATGAACGTCACTTCATTGGAAATCGAAAACCGCCGCCAAATCTGCGGTTGGATTCCGTAGAGAAACACCTTCACCACTACCCGGTTTTCGTCCTTCGCTTTCGCCATGCCCGGAGCTTGTGAACGCCGGAGGAAAAAAATCAAATCGGAATTCACGCTCATTTCCCGGCTGCGACAAATTCCGACCCCCTTCGCCAAGGCCCTCCAGAACCACGTTAGACTCCCGCGCAAGCCCTTTTTAGCGGCAAATTCTTACATTTTTTCAGATGACAACAGGCGTTAACGGGGCCATCGGTTGCTTAAGATTGCCTTACAAGGCGATTGTAGCCGCGATAACTCGTTGAAAACCAGTATCACCAGGTCGCGCGGCTGACCATGGCGATCCACACCCACAAAACCATATGAAACTTAAAAGAAGCATGATCACATCGTTCGCCGCCATCGCCGGTCTGTGCCTGGCACCGGGCGCTTCATTTGCCAAGGGGCCGAAAACCAAACCGGTTGTCCTTCGTCCGCCTCTTTCGCTCTATGATGCGAATCACGACAACATCCTCACCCAGGAAGAAATGTACGCTGCCACCCAGGCAAAGGCGGACCGGACCCAAGCGGCATTCCTCGCCAAGTTTGACGCGAACACTGACGGCATCGTCACCACCGAGGAGGTGGAGGCGGTTTTCGCCCTCGAGGCCGCCGATTGGTTGGCAGACGTCTTGGATGAGTTCGACACCAACGGAGACGGCGCCATCACCCCGGCGGACTACACGACCGCTCCCGAAGGCCTCGACGACCTGCTTGAGGACTTCGACACCAATAACGATGGCGAACTTTCCGCCGACGAACTCACGGCGGGTGCCGACGCCAGAGCGGACAAACAAACCGATAGACTGCTATCCAAATTCGACGCGAATGCCGATGGCAGCATCTCGGCCGAAGAGGCCCTCGCGGTCCATCAAAAGAACGCCGCCAAGCGTTTCGCGCCCTTCCTGAAGCGTTTTGATGCCAACGCCGACGGCGACATCAGCGCGGAAGAAGTAGCGGCTTGGAAAAAGAAACATACCCACTAACATCAAATCACCCGGTCCCGGAGCGCTTTGGCTCCGGGGCCTTTTTTGTGCCCTTTACCAGGAAGGAAAACCACATCGCCGGCGGCTTCGCTCTCGCCCCCCTCCATTCCGACAGCACCACCTCAAGTCTCTGAGCAACCCCCAACACGAACTTCATGAAAAAGTTCATCCCTCGGGTGGGGCGAACGCGGCGTCGGGCGGTCCGACGAGCGAGACGACTTTGCTCCCGGGCTTCAGAATTCGGAGAGAGTTCTCAATGGAATCGCCTTTGACGGTGCCCAGCACGGCATCGTTGTCCCGCAGGATTTCCTGAAATTCCTGTTTCTTGTAATCAATCACCTCATCCGCTCCGAGGCTGCGGACCAGCTCGACGTTGCCGGTGCTGGTCGTCGTCGCTACTTTTGCGCCGAGGTGTTTTGCGAGTTGGATGGCAAACGTGCCAATGCCGCCGGAGCCAGCGGGAATGAATACTTTTTGACCGGGCTTGAGAGGGGCCCGCTCCTTGAGCGCCTGCCATGCCGTAAGTCCCACCATGGGGATCGAAGCCGCTTGCACGAAATCCAAATTCGGCGGTTTGAGGGCTGCGGCACTCTCGGGCACAAGCGCGAACTCGGCGAGAGAGCCCGTGCCGAGGTCGAAGATGCTGGCGAAAACGGCATCGCCCGGCTTGAAACGGGTCACGCGATTTCCCACCTCCACGACAACCCCCGCCAAATCGCAGCCCAACGTGGCGGGCAGCTCAAAGCGGAGGATGGGCTTGAACGCGCCCTTGGGAATCATGTATCGACCGGATTCAAGCCGACGGCGTGGATTTCAACGAGCATCTCGTCCGGCTTGGGCACAGGCCGGGGAATGTCGGCAAACGCAACGTGTTTCGGTCCGCCATATCGTTTGAAGATGAGTGCTCTCATGTTAGTATTCCAGGGGAAGTTGTTTGCGCAGGATGCGGTCGAAGATGCTGGCGGGGACGAAACGGCCCAGCTCCGTTGTGGTTCCTGTTGGGAATTTCGGCTTCATTTGTTCATGAAGAGGGAAAACATAGCTTGGTGCAGCCAGCGTGGGGTGGCCCACATCGTGATTACCGACATCTTGTTGGTCCAGCCAGGCACGACGCTCATGCGTCCGGCCTGCAGGGCTTGAATGCCGGCGCGCACCACGGGTGCCGGCTGCATCATCAGCAGCTTCAAGGCGGGCGTGATTTTTTGTTGGGCGGCGGTGGCGAATCCGGTGTCCGTCATCCCCGGGCAAAGCGCCGTCACCGTGATGCCATCGCGTTTGAATTCGCGGTGAAGGGCTTCCCCCAGGCGCAAGACGTAGGCCTTGGCGGCTGAATAGACCGCGAAATTTTCCACCCCCTGATAGGCCAGCATGCTGGCGACGAGCAGGATCTTCCCACGTCCTCGCTTCCGCATCCCTTGGGCAAAGATATGGGTGATGGCGGTTAGACTGGCGATATCGAGCTGCACCATCGCCATGGCCCCGTCCAACGGGCTGTCCAAAAACGGGCCCTGCAATCCGTGGCCGGCGTTGTTGATTAGGATATCAACCTCGATGTCTTGCTCGCGGAGACGCTGGTGCAATTGGATGACTGCCGCAATGTCGGATAGATCGACCTGTTCCACCACGACATGGATGGGGAATTGCTTTCTCAGCGTCTCGGCGAGCGCTTCAAGCCGGTCCAGCCGCCGCGCCACCAAGACCAGCGAATGGCCCAGCTCGGCATACTGGCGGGCGAATTCTTCGCCGAAGCCGCTCGATGCGCCGGTGATAAGCACCCACGATTTGTTTTTCAGGTCGCTAGAGATGGACCCCGTTTTGTTTTTCAATGATGTGATCATATAAGCCAGTTGAGATAAGGCACGGATGCCATGCCCCGGTATTTCCATGTTTCCATACCGGGCATGGCTCCGCCAAGAAATGAGAACTCGAGTTTAAACCAGTTCGGCGAGCGAGGACGGGTGAAAGTCTTTGAGTTGGTCCGTCCAGCCGTTCTTGATTTTCCGAACCCACGACGGGTCGTTGAGGAGGGCGCGGCCGATGGCGATCAGGTCGAATTCGCCCCGCTCCATTCGCTCCAGCAACCGTTCCAGGCTGGTAGAGTTCGCGCCTTCGCCGCCGAAGGCTGCCACCATGTCGCTCGAGAGACCCACGGAGCCGACGCTGATGGTGGCTGCGCCGGTGAGTTTTTTGGCCCATCCGGCGAAGTTCAAACCGTCCTTGCCATCCATCTCGGGGAAATCCGGTTCCCAGAAGCGGCGCTGTGAGCAGTGGAATATATCGACACCCGCTTCGGCCAACGGTTCAAGCCAGTCGGCCATCTCGTCCGGCGTCTTGGCGAGACGCACGCTGAGATCCTGCTGCTTGAAATGGCTGAGCCGCAGGATGATCGGGAAGTCCGGGCCCACCGCCTGCCGCACGCTTTTCACGATTTCTCCCGCGAAACGGGAACGTTCCCTGATGGTGGTGCCGCCAAAGTGGTCGGTACGGTTGTTGGTACCATCCCAAAAGTATTGGTCGATCAGATAGCCATGCGCGCCGTGGAGTTCGATGGTATCGAAGCCAAGCCGCTTCGCATCGCCGGCAGCTTGACCGAACGCCGCGATAGTATCGGCGATGTCCTCATCGGTCATCGCCTTTCCGCGCGGAACACCCGGGGCAAGCAGTCCGGAAGGGCTTTCGACCGGCGCGTCCGGCTCCCAATCCAACGTCGTGCTCTTCGTCGAGCCGGTGTGCCAGAGCTGAGGCCCCATTTTGCCGCCTGCAGCGTGAACGCCATCGATCACCTGTTTCCAACCCGCCAGAGCGGCGTCACCGTGAAATACCGGGATGTTGGGTTCGTAGCGTGATGCGGGACGGTTGACGACGGTGCCTTCCGAGAGGATCAGGCCGACCTCGGCTTCCGCGCGGCGGCGGTAATAGGCAGCATTGGGCTCGCCCGGGATGCCATCCGGCGCGAATGAACGCGTCATCGGGGCCATCACGGTGCGATTCTTGAGCTCAAGCGATTTCAAACGGAAAGGTTCGAACAGGATGGATACGGAGTCGGGAGTCATGTGATTCGAAATAGGGGTTGTGGATCTGGATTGGCCACCTTTTCACATAGGTGGAAAAGGCGTTGCAAGTCATGGTATACGAAGTAAACTTAGCGTCAATTAGGCACTTAATTCCGCCTAGGTATCCAAAAAGAAACCTCCATGTCCGAAATCAATTGCCCGCTCGCCGATCCACAGCACCCCACTCGTATGATCCTCGATCAACTTGCTGACAAATGGTCGATCCTGATTCTCGGAGCACTGTGTTCGGGACCCATGCGCTTCAACGCGCTGAAGCGCAGGTTAAGCGGAATCACGCAAAAGGCGCTGACCCAGGCGTTGCGGCGTCTTGAGCGCAACGGCATCATCGCCCGGCATGTCATTCCGGTTTCTCCCATCGCCGTCGAATACAGCATCACACCGCTCGGAGTGACGTTGAAAGAGCCATTTCAGGCGCTATTCGACTGGACGATTCAATACGGAGCCGAGGTCGAAAACGCGCGGCGGCTGTTCGACACGGACCGTGTACCAAGCGTCGAAGCGGCCTCGAAGGCGTAACACAGACATTACTGTCTGTTCTTTCACAAGCCCCGGCAACATGCCCAGACAGGAATTCCCCACTCCACCGTTCACTTCGGCGCGTCGGGCTTTTTCAATGGCGGCAGCGAGGGCCTCGGGCGGGTCGGGGTGGGTGGCGTAATGACAGGGACGCTCGGGGGAGGGACCACGTTCAGGGGCGGAGCAGGCGGTTTGTGCGATGAACCGGCGGCGGAAAAATCGGGCTTCGCGAGTTGCCTGCTCGGACTGGCGGGTGCCTGCGCGGGTTTCTCCGGGCCGGTCGATGCACCTAGTTCCGAATCAAAAAGCCGATACTTCGGATCGACCCGGTCCAGCGGAATGGTCACGGCAGGCGGCGGGCCGGGTTCCGCGCCTTTTTCCGCTTTCTGTTGATAGAGTTCGTTGTTCAATTCCTCGCCCAGCGCGGCTTTGAGACCCGGCAGGCTCACCGGGGTGGTATGATGCTCGATCCTGCTCGTCAGTTTCATCGCCTCCTTGGGATCGCGCTTCATCCATGGGAGTTCACCGAGTTGCGGACGCCGGTTTTTGAAATCGCCCCACAGAGTTTCCTCGTCGTCGATCCACAGAATGAAGTGCTCAAGATCCGGATTGGCGAGCAAGGGATCGGCCTCCAGCGCTGCCCCATAAAAACGAGCGGCCTGCAACACCATGCCATGGTGCATCAGGGCATTGGCGAGTCCGAGATTCTGCACCGCCTTACCCCGGTTGTGCTCAAGCAGGGCCGTAAGCAGCCGGATAGCTTTCCTCGGGCTGGCCTTGGCAAGTATCCGTGCGGCGAAGGCCAGCTCTACGTCGATGCTCGGGATTTCATCCACCTCCCAAATCGCGTCCGCAGCTTCAAGGAACGCCCCTTGATCGTAGAGGAGATGGGCCAATTGCTTGCGCGTCTCCCAGTCGGCTGGATCGCTCTCCAAGATCTCACGCAGTTTCTTCTCGTCGGGTTGTATTGGGCCGGAACTCATAGGTTTTTGGGGAATAGGGTTAAAAATCGCGCGGCTCATGGGTGACAGCAAGTCCTAAAGTCATCCATTCAAGTGGCCAACGCGCCTTTCTCCCGAGTCCGCGTGCTGTGGGAAAACGCTCCGCGAGCCCCTCGACGAGTGGGACGTTTCGCAAGCGGAAGTCTCGCGGATGACCGGCATTCCCTCGCCCCATCTGACGGACATGAAAAAAAGCGGCTTCGCTGCACGCCGGAATACGGCCTTCGGTTCAGCCGCTATTTCGGAACCTCTCCCGGCTACTGGCTCCGCCTCCCGTTGGACTACGAACTGATGCGCGCCGAGCGCGAAAATGGAGAGCGCATCGAACGCGAGGTGCAGCCGCATGCGGCTTGAATGGTCCTATTCCCCGGAAAATTGAAACCACCTGGAAATGTCCGCTATGGGGACCACCAGGCCACGCTTTCTTACCACTGGCTGCTCCACGCTTGCCGCCCCAACCCGTCCTGCTAGTTTGCCGTCAATCGACACCCCATATTAGGCCACCGAAAAGCGCGCCATGAACGCCGTTACTCGCTGATAGAATGGCGGCACGGCCTGTGGAGGTAATGAGTTAGATCCGGCTAATGAGTGTAGGATAGACTAGTCCACGAAACAGATCGGGGTTTCCCTTCATTCTCCCAGCTCCCTCGATCTGGACCCCTCACTGCGAATTCTCGCGGATCATCTCATACATCCTGAGATAAGCCGGTGAATCGATGAGGCTGAGATCGGGTTTGCTGCTGCCGGCGGTCATGATGCGGATGGTGCCGTTTCTGAAGAGCTTGTTGAGCGGGCCTTGGCTTTGTTGGAGGCTGTCGACGCGGTCGAGGAGGATGCTCGTTTCGCTGCGGTAAAGGATTCCCCAGCTCATGACGATGCGGGCGGCATCGATGCGATAGCGCCATCGTTTCATCCGGATCACCACGGCGGGAATGGTGAATGGCAGCAGCACGATCAGGGGGAATATCACGATGCTGAGAAGTATCAGTTTCATCACTGCATTGCCCACCGAACGCCGGGCCTCCAGCAGAACCTCGAGGGGTTCGGCGGCGACGGCTTGGGGGACGGGATCGACCCGGCCGCAGAGGATGTCATCGAGAAGCAGGCCCAGGTCGCTCACGCCGGGGAGAAAGCGGGTGGTGAAGGAGCAGTGCTTCATCATTGCCGGCTGACTCTTCCTCTGCCGTTGCCCCTGGATGAGCTGCCCCATCTCCTCCTCGGCCGCGACGAAGATTTCCAGTTCCCCATCACCGCCGCCGGGGTAGCGGGTGACTTTGCATCGTTTGACGTTGCTGTAACGGGTATAGTAACGAGCTTTGGAAATGATGCCCTGCTCCGCTTCGATGTGGTGGTCGTGAAAGCGGAGACGTTGGCGGGAATAGTAGAGCGTTCCGCGAATGCAGGCGATCACGGCGACGAGGACCGGCACCATCAGCAGATAGTAGATGACGGTTTCGTGGGTCTGCATCGCGGCGAAGATGGCTCCCGCAGCGAAGAGCAGCCACAAGGGAAGGTATTTCAAGCGGGCACGCAGCCAGGTGAGAACTCCGAAGGATGCCACCGCCTGATAGGGCTCGGGCGAAGCCTCGGGAATGCCGACCTGCCGCATCAATGCGGGAAGGTTGATCTGATTGCCGTGCACATTGGCGAATTCCAGTGGCTTTCCCGATCCGACCGACCAGAATCTCAGTGTCATGGTCCCGAACATGCGGTCCCAAAGGTTCTGCTTGATGACCAGTCCGGTGATCTTGTCGTAGGCAAACTCCCGGTCATGCAAGGTGAGGAAGCGGTAGGAGTGGCGCACGGACCCGTGGCGGACGGAGTACTGCGTGGACATCAGGCGCACCACCGACTGGATCATCGCGGCGATCCACAGAGGAACGAGCGGAAGCAGGAACAGCAGCGGCACCAGTGTTCTCGCCGCGTCCATCTTGAACTCGCCCACCAGGGTTTCATCGATCGGAGTCGATTCGGGCTCGATGCGGCGGGGACGATCCCGCGAAGCAAGCGCCGTTTCGCCTGCGGTGGACCGCGCGGCCGACTTCTGCTTCTGGCGGGCGCAGACGACGAGTTGATCGATCGCCGCCGAGAGAGCGACTCCATCTCGGAGACGGCGGAACTTGATTTCCGCGCGGCTTCCCTGACAGCTCACCTGGACATCATAGAGGTTGAAGAGCCGATCAAAGAACGAACATTTGGTGTTCGCGTCGGCGATGTTCTCGTAAGGAATGAAGGCGTTATGGCGGGTGAGAAATCCTTCATCATAAACGACGACGTCATTGTACACCCGATAGGTGCGCCGTCGGAAATCGAGAAAGCGCAGGATGACGAAGGCGACAAGTCCCAAGGCTACGAGCCCGGCAAGCCCGATCAAGGCAGGCTCGATAGCGGGCGTCCTGGAACCTTCCCGAACTCCGGCGAGACCTGGCAGGACAATCACCCCCCCCACGAACCCTCCGGAGAGCAGACCGAGGCACTCCCCGAGAATCCCGATGAGCGCCGGCGTTTCCTCATGGAGAAGCTGCTGTTGTGTGAGATCGTAGCCATTTTTTCTCATTCGCTCCCGGATTCCGGCATAGACGGCCTCCGGCTCGCGGATGACGCGCAACACCACGGGTTTGGAGTTTCCGGCTGTCTGAACGATGACATCCCCGACGCCGAAAAATTTGTAACGCAACCACGGCAGTTTGAGTTTCACGTGGGTGATGTTGCGGATTTCGAGTTCGGTCGTTTGGTCGCTGACCAAGCCGCCGCAATGACAGATCACACGGGAATCCTGAATCTGATAGCGCTCCTTGCGGTAGGCCACGAAACTCGCGAAAGCTCCGAGGACGCTTCCTGCGACAAACACCGCCAGCCCGGGCCACGGCGATTTTTCCAAGCTCTCCAAGACCCCAGCGGTCACCGCGCCGATCAAGCCCGAGGCGATCAAACCGCTGACGATTCGAGGAAATACGAACGATCCTTTCCGCGGTTTGAGGTCCTGAGGTGGTGCTGGCGAGGAAGGCGGACGGGCGGAGCTTCCATTCCCAGTCGCTGGCATCGCGGAGGAAGGCGGAACCGGTGGGACAGCGGCCTGCGCCCCGGTGAGGAGATCCGCGATTTCTTCGGCGGGTATCCATTCGCGGTATCCCTGACTCCAAACCAAGGTCTTGGGTCCGACCAACCCTTTGCCAGCCAAGGCACCCAATTCCCGAATTGAGACCGGCCCCAGCCGCTCATTGTTACCCGAGGCGTAATACCAGTTCTGTTGCTCTTGCGCGGACATAATTAAGACACCTTAATTATATGGCCGATATTGAAGTGGCACGGAAATTCGTCCTTTTCTATCAGACATCAGGCGGAATCGAGCCGAACGATCGCGTCATCACGACGGACGCGGTCTTGTGACCGATTCCGAGCAAGGCTTCGGGCGCATCGTGAGGTCAGGTCTGTTTTTTACAATTTCAGGGAAGTAGTTCCAAATCCCCCCGTGCGCCGTGCCAGATGCGCAGGATCGATAGTTTCATGGCGGTGTCGTCGATTTCGAAAACAATCCGATAAGGGGTCATGATCAATTCCCGCAGGCGGTCCTCCCGGTATTCCGGAACGATTCGGCCGATCCTTGGAAAGGGTTGAAGAGATTCGACCTTGGTCACGATCAAATCGCCGAAACGTTTCGCCACCTGCCGATCATCCCGTGCAATGGAGTGGACGAGGTTGCGCAGAGATCCGTGAGCGCGATTTCCGACCAGACTATTCTGAAAGCCATCCGCTTAGGAGGTTGCGGACTTCTTCATGCGGAACTACTTCTCCGCGCCGGACTTCTTCGCGGGCCTTTTCAATGGCGGCAAGGAAGTGGATACGTTCTTCGATTTCCTGCCACGAGGCGTCCTCAGGCAGATCCTTGATGGTTTCCATCGCCAATTCCTTCGTGGACATGGGACGAAAGTAAGGAACGCGGGACTCCGATTCAAGGCCGCAAAAAACGCGCACTCGCTTCGTTTGAACCGCTAGCCTTTTGCGGAAAGTTCCTGACAGAGCAGGCAGCGTTTCCCATCACAGCCGCGGGCGGAGCAATACTCGCGGCCATAGAAGATGATCTGGAGGTGGAGTCGGTTCCAGGTGTCGCGCGGGAAGAGCTTTTTCAGATCGCGCTCGGTTTGGACGACGTTTTTTCCGGAGGTGAGTTTCCAACGGGTGGCGAGCCGGTGGATGTGGGTGTCCACGGGAAATGCGGGGACGCCGAACGACTGCGCCATCACGACGGACGCGGTTTTGTGGCCGACACCGGGAAGGGCTTCGAGCGCGGTGAAATCCTGCGGAACCTCGCCGCCGTGTTTCTCTACCAAAATCTTCGACAGCTCGGAAATGGCGGCCGCCTTGCGGGGTGAGAGGCCGCAGGGGCGGATGATCGCTTGGATTTTTTCCACTGGGACATGCATCATGTCGTGCGGGTTATCGGCGAGAGCGAAGAGGGCAGGGGTGACCAGGTTGACGCGGACGTCGGTGCATTGCGCGGACAGCAGGACGGCGATGAGGAGGGTGTAAGGGTCCTTGTGGTCCAGTGGGATCGGGGTTTCCGGATAGAGCTCCTGGAGTCGCCGCCGGACGTGATCAGCGCGTTGTTGCTTGAGCATGCGGGGAGTTTTTCGGGTGGCGGAAAAATTGCAAGGGCGGGGAGGTGATTTTGAAATGGCAGGGACGGTCTCTCCGAGCCGTCCGGAGCGTTGGGGAATCGTCTGGTGTTTGTTAAGAAATCGGGCGGGGAGGGGGCGTTGTTTGGTGGTTCTGACGGTGGTCGGCGGATCCACACGCAATCGGACCGTTTGGGTGAATGGATTCGGCGAGAGTGAACGATGGTTTGTTTGAGAGAGTGTGGATCGGCGGGTATGGATTGATCGGGGAAAACGGTCCCTGCCATTTGTTGGAGGAACCACACGTGGGGCGGCGAGACCCTCTTTATTTCCGCAGGCTTGTCGCAGCTGGGAAATGAAGTCAGGCTCCGGGAAATGCGCAAATGCTGGCGGCTGTTGATTGCGATTCTGGCCTTGGCGGGTGGCGCGGGGTGGTGGTTTCAAAAACCCCTCGGCAAGCTGTGGCAGACGACGACGGGTGGCGTGGAGTTGGGGATACGGAAGACATTTCAACCCGATCCGAAGACCTACGCGGTGCTGGTCAGTGAGCTGGAGCGCTGGCGGTTGGATCTCGGGAAACGTTATGCGTCGGCGAAAAATGCGACGGAGCGGAAAGCGGTGGAAAACGATGCTCGCGTCCTTTTGGAGAAAACGCTGCCGGAGATGATGCATTGCTGGCTGGGCACGCCATGGGATTTCAACGGCACAGCGGCGAAACCCGGCGGTGGGCGGATCGCTTGTGGATATTTCGTGGCGACGGTGTTGCAGGACGCCGGATTCCAGGTGGATCGCTATCAGCTCGCGCAGCAGGCGTCGGGGGACATCCTGCGCTCGTTCCTGCCGAAGGACTCATGCGCTCTGACGGTGGGGAAGGACTATCAGGCATTCGCTGCGGAAATGGAGAAACGGGAGCCCGGCGTTTACATCGTCGGCTTGGATACCCATGTGGTTTTTGTCGTGGTCGCCGGCGATGGTTTCCGCGTGATCCATTCGTCCGGCTCACGGCCGTGGTGCGTGGTCGATCAAGGGCGCGATGAAGCGGGCGTGCTCCAGCGCTCGAACTGGCGGATGCTCGGAAATCTGACGGCGGATCCCGGGGTATTGCGCACGTGGCTGAAGGGCGGGAAAATTTCCGTCAAGGGTGCTTGATCAAGGAGCGCGTTCATTCTGCGGCGGACATTTTGGCCGATTCAAGTCGTCCGCCAATCTTCTCCCGGCATAATGCGATGCATGAACTCGTTGAACAAAGGCACCGTAAAGGCGGTGTCCCCATGGTTGGGACTCCAAATCATTCCCTTGCCAATCAACTGGTTTCGGGTGGGGCCGAGGGCTGTCACACCGCGCTTCAATTGCTCGGCTATGTCGCCGGAGCGATGGGGGCCAGGACCTAACTCAGCCATCGCCCGCAAATACCGTTTTTCCAATGGGGTCAACCGATCAAATCGAACTCGGAAGAAACTCTCATCAAGCGCGGCGACGGCCGATGCCGATGCCAGTTCGACATCTTGCAAGGTAATGGGAGAGATCGACGCTGTGTCCCAAGCATGTTTGCCCCATTCCTGGAGAAAATAGGGATAGCCGTGGGTTTTTTGAACGATGAGTTCCAATGCGTCCTCGCTGACTTCCACGCCTTCCGCTTCCGCCGGTTTGGCGATCGCGGTCCGCGCAGCGGTTGGAGGCAAAGGACCGATCTCGGGGAAATCGAAAAGCCGCTCGGCGTAGGACTTGGCCCGGCCCATTCGCCCCCTCAACTGCGGCAGACCCGCACCCACCAAAACCACCGGCAAGCGCCGTTGGGCTGCGCGGTGCAGTGCCGTGATCAGTGCCGCAAGTTCATCCTCTTCGACGTATTGCAACTCATCAACGAACATCACCAAGGCGGTCGCCGCTTTTTGCGCGGCTGCACCGGCGGCTTCCAGCAAAGCCTGCAAATCATGCTCCAAATCGCCGTTATCGGCCAAACCAGGCTCTGGATCAAAATCCAGCCCCACCTCGATATCCTCATACTTGACCTTCAGTGCCTTGGCAAAACCCGCCAAGCCTCGGAGAGCCCGCTGAGCAAGATCTTTTGCATTCCGGTTACGGGCAAGCCGGAGTAATGCCTGCCGCAATTGGGGGGCCAGAATTGCGGGTAACGAGCGACTTTCAGGCGCTTCCACTCGCAACGTATGGATGCCCACGGCCTCTGAATCGTCCCTCATCCGGTCCAGCAGCACTGTTTTTCCAACACCACGCAGCCCTACCATCAAAATGCTTTTCGTGGGTCGCCCAAGCCGGGTCCGCTCCACCGCGATGCGGACGGTTTCTCGCAATTCATCGCGACCCGCCAACTCAGGCGGTGGCGTGCCGGCACCGGGTGCAAAAGGATTGGTTACTGGATCCATGCCGCCATTTTATGTGAAGTTTAGCGATATTACAATAATTTTATAAACTCGATAATTTCGGTCAAATCGGAGAATTGTTGTAGAGACTCGATAAATCAACCCGCACGTTCCGCCTTGCTTCATCCCGGCGGATGGCGTTTTCTCCGCCCGCAATGTCCTTACTTCCTACCGCTGACCTCCTGGCGCTCGATACGGCTGGCCTGAAAAGCCGCCTGTCGAAACTCAGGAGGTATCTTTGACGTCCCGACTCTCGAAAACGAAATCAACACGCTCGAGGAGGCCATGGGCGCTCCGGAGTTTTGGAACGACTCGGATAAGGCGAAAACCATCAGCTCCAAGGCCGCCGGGCTGAAGAAGAAGCTCGAAAGTTTCCTCAAGCTGGAAGGTCGCGTGGCGGACATCGATGAAGGCGTTTCGCTCGCCAAGGAATACGACGATGCCGATCTCGCCCGCGAGGCGATCGCCAATGCGAAGGGTCTCGAAGACGACATCCGCGCTTACGAACTTCTCACCTTGCTCGATCAACCGAGCGATATTTCCCCGTGCTTCCTCGTCATTTCCGCAGGTGCTGGCGGGACGGAAGCGTGCGATTGGGCGCAAATGCTCCACCGCATGTACACCCGCTGGGCCGAACAAAAAGGCTACACCGTGGAGACTCTCGATTGGCAGGACGGCGATGAAGCCGGCCTGCGCACCGCGACTTTGAAGATCACCGGCGACCACGCTTACGGTTTCCTGAAAAACGAACGTGGCGTGCATCGTCTCGTCCGGATTTCCCCGTTCGACTCGAATGCGAAACGCCACACGTCGTTCGCTTCCATCGATGCGACGCCGGAAGTTTCGAAGGAGATCAAGATCGAGATCAACGAAAAGGACATCGAGATCACCACCACCCGTTCCGGCGGCAAGGGCGGTCAGAACGTCAACAAGGTGGAAACCGCCGTCATCCTGCGACATTTGCCCACTGGCATCCTCATCCGCTCGACCGCCGCGCGGACGCAGGGAGCCAACCGCGAACTCGCTTTCGACATTCTCAAAGCCAAGCTCTACACCATCGAGGAGGACAAACAAAAAGCCGAAGCTGATCGCGCTTACGGTGAAAAGGGCGACGTCTCCTGGGGCAACCAGATCCGTTCCTACGTTTTCCAACCTTATCAAAAGGTGCTCGATCTCCGCACCGGCGAGGAAACGAACAATATCCAAGCCGTCATGGACGGCGACATCGACGCCTTCATCGAAGCCAAACTGCGCGGCAAAGTCCGCGTGAAGGGCGTGAAGGATGAGGAGGATTGATTCTGACCCGCAGCCTCTCGACCGCATCAAGGGTCTGAAACCCAGCATCTGACTTTGCGTTCCTTCGCGAACTTCGCGTCTTTGCGGTTCAACCTCTTCCGCTCGAGGCCCTGCTCTCAGAACCGGAACTCGATGATTGTCCGGTCTGCGGGAAACTGATTGGATCGAGGCTTGCCCATGCAAGCCGTTCCCACCCGCAAACCTTGGTATCGCGTTCTTTATGTCCAGGTTCTCATGGCGGTCGCGCTGGGGATCGTCATCGGGTATTTCTGGCCGGAGTTCGGCAAATCGCTGAAACCGCTGGGTGACGGGTTTGTGAAACTGGTGAAGATGATGATCGCGCCGATCATTTTTTGCACCGTCGTGCATGGCATCGCGTCGATGGGCGATTTGAAAAAGCTCGGTCGCGTGGGAGCGAAGACGTTGCTGTATTTCGAGATCGTTTCCACTCTCGCGCTGATCATCGGGTTGGTGGTGGTGAACGTGATGAAGCCCGGGGCTGGTTTCACACCGCCGGGGCAGACGTTTCACGCCCCAGCCAAGGCGCTGGTGGAGGCCAGCCAGGGATTTGCGGAAAAGGCGCATTCGCTGAGCACAACGGATTTCCTGCTGAAAATCATCCCGGACACCTTTCTCGGCGCGTTTGTTTCCGGCGATCTGTTGCAGGTGCTTTTCATCGCAATCGTCGTCGCCTTCGCCATCGCGGCGATGGGCGAGCATGGAAAGCCGATGCTGCATCTCGTCGATTCCGTGGCGAAGGTGTTTTTCGGGGTGATGCACATTTTGGTGAAGGCAGCGCCGATCGGGGCGTTCGGCGCGATGGGTTTCACGGTGGGGAGCTACGGTCTGGGAGCGTTGGGGAAATTGATCTGGCTGATGGCGGGATTCTATCTGACGGCGGGTGTTTTCGTGACGGTCGTGCTCGGCAGCATCGCGTGGTATTCCGGGTTTTCGATTTTCCGTTTCATCGGCTATCTCAAGGACGAGCTGTTGCTGGTGCTGGGAACGAGCTCATCTGAAACGGCGCTGCCCGGTTTGATCGAGAAAATGCAGCGCCTCGGTTGTTCCAAGGCCACCGTCGGGCTGGTGGTCCCGACCGGCTACAGTTTCAATCTCGACGGCACGAATATCTACATGGCGATGGCCGCCGTTTTCCTCGCCCAAGCCACGAATACGCCGCTCGATTTGAAGCACCAGATCAGCCTTCTGGTCATCGCGATGATCACCTCGAAAGGCGCGAGCGGCATCACCGGCGCCGGTTTCGTCACGCTGGCCGCGACCTTGCAAGCAGTGCCGGGTATTCCGATCGAATCGCTGGCGCTGCTGGTCGGCATCGACCGCTTCATGAGCGAGTGCCGCGCTCTCACCAATTTCATCGGCAACGGCGTGGCGACCGTGGTGATCAGCCGCCTTGAAAACGAGCTGTCGGTGGAGACCCTGAACGAGAACCTGCGTGCACATCCCGCCGATGCTCGTGAGCTTGCACTGGCGCTATCCGGAAAATCCGGTTATGTCCGGCCGGCCGCAGGGCAAAATTTTCCATGATACCTCACCTCACCGTCATCAAGGCCGGCACCGGCGTCCTCACGAAGTCGAATGACGGCACCTTGGACCGGGCCGCGTTGGTGCATCTGGTGTCCGCCATTTCCGCGCTCGTTCATGCCGGGCATCGCTGCCTTTTCGTTTCCTCGGGAGCAGTGGGATCCGGCGTTTCGGCACTCGGCCTGACGGAATATCCCAAGGACACAGCCACCCGCCAGGCCTGCGCGGCGGTTGGCCAAGCGCGGCTGATGCAGACCTACAGCAGCCTGTTTTCAAATTTCGATATCCACATCGCCCAAGTCCTGCTCACCGCCGCCGACCTCGCAACTCCGGAGCGGGCCAGCTACGTGAAGGACACCCTGCGCCGCCTTCTCAAGGAGCCGATGATCCTGCCGATCATCAACGAGAACGACTCGGTGGCAGTCGAGGAGCTGAAATTCGGCGACAACGACATGCTTTCCGTCCGCGTGGCGAAACTCGCCGGCGCGAAACGCGTCATTCTGCTCACCAGCGTGGACGGGCTGCTCGATCCCGAGACGAACAAACTCATCCCCGAAGTCCCCGCCATCGACGAAGTGTTCAAGCACGTCCGCGAGGACAAGGGCCGCTTTTCGATGGGCGGCATGGCATCGAAACTCGAAGCCGTGAAATTCGCCGTGGACGCCGGGATCGAGACCCACATCGCCCACGGCCGTCATCCCGAGCGCTTGGCGGACATCATCGCCGGCAAAGGGATTTCCACCCGTTTCCACGCGGCAATTGCACCTTGAGTCCGATTTTCTTCGGAGTAGAATGACAGTCATGATCGAGCTGGCGGAATTGAAAAAGCTTCCGATTGCGGAACGGCTGCAATTGGTTGAGGACCTGTGGGATTCCATCGCGGAAGAACAGGATGCCTTGCCGGATGCGCCTGAGCTGATCGAGGAAATCAGAAGGCGTTCCGCAAATCTCAAGGCAAATCCTTCCTCCGGTTTTACTTGGGAAGAAGTGGAAGCCCGCATCCAGTCGCGACGGGGTTAGAATCATCATTGCTACGGAGGCGGACGAGGAAATCAACCGACGCTTATCCTACGTGCAGTCCGCCATTCACGATTCCCGCGATCCTTCACGACTCAACCGATTGAGAAATAAATAATGTCCACCATCCAGGAAACCATCCACCAAATGGGCAAGCAGGCCCGCGCCGCAGCCTACAAGCTCGCCCAGCTTTCGTCCGACGAGAAAAACGCCATTCTCCTCGCCATGGCCGCCGCCGTTCGCAAGGCCGCGCCGGAATTGCTCGAAGCAAACGCCAAGGACCTCGCCGCCGGTCAGGAAAAAGGCCTCTCCGCCGCCATGCTCGATCGGTTGATGCTCGATGAAAAACGCATCGAAGCCATGGCCGCCGGCATCGACCAGGTCGCCACGCTTCCCGATCCCGTCGGCCAGGTTCTCGACTCCTGGGAGCGCCCGAATGGCATCCACATCGAGCAAATCCGCGTGCCCATCGGCACTATCGGCATCATTTACGAAAGCCGTCCGAACGTCACCGCCGACGCCGCCGTGCTGTGTTTCAAAACCGGCAACGCCACCATCCTGCGCGGCGGCAGCGAGGCCATCCACTCGAACCGCGCCATCGCCGCAGCCCTCGCGGAAGCAGGAGCGCCCGAGCACGCCATCCAGCTCATCCCGTTCACTGATCGCGAAAGCGTCGCCGTCCTTGCCGGCATGGACAAGTGGCTCGACCTCATCATCCCACGCGGAGGCAAGGGCCTGATCGAAACCGTCGTTTCCCTCGCCCGCATGCCCGTCATCAAGCACTACGACGGCATCTGCCACCTCTTCGCCGACAAAGCCGCCGATCAGGAAATGGCCGTCTCGCTCACCGTGAATTCCAAGACCCACAAGCCCGGCGTCTGCAACGCGCTGGAAACCCTGCTCGTCCACCGCGAGATCGCCGGTTCCTTCCTCCCGAAAGTCGCCGCCGCCCTGAGTGCGAAAAACGTCGAGCTCCGTGGCTGCCCGGAAACCCGCACCCATCTCGCCGGTATCTTCCCCGCCCATGAAGAAGATTGGAGCACCGAATACCTCGATCTCATCCTCTCGATCAAAGTCGTCGGGTCGCTCGAAGAAGCCGTCGCCCACATCAACCAATACGGCTCGCACCACACCGACGTCATCGTCACCACAGATCACGTGGCTGCGGAAACTTTCCTCCGCTCCGTCGATTCCGCCTGCGTTTTCCACAACGTCTCCACCCGCTTTGCCGATGGCGGCGAGTTCGGCTTCGGCGCGGAAATCGGCATCTCCACCGACAAGCTCCACGCCCGCGGCCCGATGGGACTCCGCGAGCTCACCAGCTATCAATACCGCGTCCGGGGAGCCGGACAAATCAAGGGCTAGCCATCAGCCTGATGTGCGGAACAGCAAGGGCGCGAAATCCCGCAAGTATTGGCGCCAGACCGTCCATTCGTGGGTGCCAGGGGTGAGCGTCCATTGCAGGTGGACGTCGTTTTTCTGAAGCAATTTGTGAAAACTCTCCGCGTCTTCGAGTAGGAAATCGTCCTTGCCGATTGAGATCCAGAGCAGTTTGAGCTCGGTGTTGAGATTGGGGTTCTTCAACGCCTTTCCTACCAACTGCTCCGGGTAAGGCACGTAAGCGCTCATGCCGCCGACGTAGGAAAACAAATCCGGGTGATTGATTCCGATTTCCAGCGACTGCATTCCGCCCATCGAAAGTCCGTTGATCGCCCTTCCGGCGGGAGTCGGGATCGTGCGATAGCTGGAATCCGCCAAGGGCACGACCGAGCCCAGCACATCCGCTTCGAACTTGATGAAATTCGCCTTATGGTCGCCCTCTTCCTCCTGCAAGTCGGCATGGCCGTCCGGCATCACCAGGATCATCGGCACGGCTTTCCCGGCGGCGATCAGGTTGTCCAAAATGAGATGGGCGCGTCCGAATTCCGTCCAGGTCGCCTCGGTATCGCCGGTACCGTGAAACAGATAGAGAACCGGATACCGCCTCGCCGTGTCCTGCTCATAGCCCGGCGGCGTATAAACCCGCATGCGGCGCAAACGCTTCAGTGACTTGGAAAAATAGCTCTGTAAATGGACCGTCCCGTGCGGAACATCGCTCCATTGATAGAACAACGGCGTGTCGGTGGTGATTTCCAGCGAACTCGTGTCCGGGTTCATTTCCGGTTTCACCGCCGGGTTCGAAGGGTCGATCACCTGCTCGCCATCGACCACGAAGCTGTAGTCATAGAGTCCCGGGTCCATCGGTCCCTCGGTCACCGACCATACGCCCTTCGGTCCCCGCTTCATTTCCACCATCGTCCGGCGGATTCCCTTGAGCATCACCGTCTTGGCCGTCGCGTCCTCGTAGCGGAAAATCACCCGGCGGTCATTTAGGATCTGCGGCGATTCCGGCGGTTCGTGCCCCTGCGCCTCCGACATCATGACAATGGCCAGAAGCGCGGGCGATAACCGTGAAATCATACACTTACTGAAGAACAACATTCCATTTTTTCCACCCCCATTCAGCGATCCCCGGTCACATTTCCGTCTGGGTATTTCCCGAAACGGCATTTCCCCGGATTTCAGCCGCCCGATCCCGGCCCGGAAGTCGACTCTTGCCACTTCCCAGTCCGCTCCCCAGCCTAACGAATATGCACGAGGACCCCTACACGCCGCCTGTCCCGCCACCGTTGCCGCCGCCGCTGCCGTTCGCAGCCTCCGGACGGATCGGAGACGATGCCGGGATTCGCATGCTGATTCCCGTCGGTCGTTCCGCTTGGGCCATCGCAGCGGGTTATCTTGGGCTGTTTTCGCTGGTTGTCATCCCCGCTCCACTTTCCCTGATCATTTCCATCATCGCCATCCAGGACATCCGCCGGAGCAAACTGACCCAGAACGTGAAACACGGCATGGGCCGCGCGATCTTCGGCCTGGTGATGGGGATTATTGGAACCCTCGCCCTTGCGGGATTTTTCATCGCCGAGGTGATTCACCGATAAACAGCCGTCCGTAACCCCAACATCATAGGAGGAATGGACGTGTCGTCCATTCTATCGCGCTTGAGCCGTTCAGAGCTGAACGCTAGACCGTTTGCCAGAATTGATTACCGCTATTGTGCCAAGACGCTGCTGTCCTTAACGCCGTCCGGAGTTCAAGCCTTCAGCTTGTCTTCGGAAGAGCACGGTAAACCGTGAACTCCGGGCAGTCTCCAGACGAGCGAACGTGGTAGGGTTTCGGCAATGACTTTTGGCAAGCCATCCAATACGGCTCGTCGGCCATGTTCTGAGCCTTGCAAGCGGTGGATGCGCTCACTCCATGCGCTTGATCCCCAGCGGATTTGCTTCCTGAAGCTCCGCAGGAAGCGCGGTGTCCGGGAAGCTTTGCCAAGCAACCGGGCGGCAGAAGCGGAAGATGGCCAGGGTGCCGACGGAGGTGCTGCGGCCATCCGAAGTCGCGGGGAAAGGACCGCCGTGGACGATGCTGTGGCAGACTTCCACGCCGGTCGGGTAGCCGTTGAAAATGAGGCGGCCGGCGCGCTGTTGGAGCGCGTGGACGAGACTGCTGTTGGCGGCGAGTTCCTCGTCGGTGGCGTGGAGGCTGGCGGTGAGCTGACCTTCAAGTTTCGGAATGGCAGCTTCAATTTCCTCAACCGTTCCGCGCACAATCAGGGTGGCCGGGCCGAACATTTCGTACTGGAGGGAATCGTTTTTCAGGAAATCGCTGATCGAAACGGTGAAGACGGCGGGGGAGCCTTGGCCCGGGGCTGCTTCGTTGTTGGAAAGTGCGAGGGTTTCGACGCCCGGCGCCGATGCGACGACGGCTTTGGAGGCGGCGAAGGATTTACAGATTCCAGCGTTGAGCATCATGCCGGGAGTTCCGGCTTCGATGAGCGTCTTGAGCTTTGATAGAAAGGCTTCACCTTTTCCTTCCGGGAGAAAGACGAGGCCCGGATTGGTGCAGAATTGGCCGACGCCCAGAGTGAGAGATCCGAAAAACGCTTCCGCCAATGCCTCCTCGCCGCGTTCGAGGGCACCGGGAAGAATCACGATGGGATTCACGGAACTCATTTCTGCGTAAACGGGAATCGGCTGCGTACGGTTGGCGGCGATGTCCATCAGCGCGGTTCCTCCGGCGCGGGAGCCTGTGAAGCCGACCGCTTGGGTGACGGGGTGTTTCACCACGGCCTGACCGACGGTACGACCACCGCCGTAAAGCACGGAGAACACGCCTTCCGGCATATCGCTTTTTTGCGCGGCGCGGATCACGGCGGCTGCGACAATTTCCGCAACTCCGCGATGGGATTCGTGGGCGATGACGATGACGGGGCAGCCTGCAGCCAGCGCCGACGCGGTATCGCCACCGGCAACGGAATAGGCTAACGGGAAATTACTGGCGCAAAAAACGGCGACAGGGCCGAGCGGGCGCAGCATCGAGCGGAGATCGACTTTCGGGATCGGCTTGCGGTCGGGATCGGCGCGTTCGATACGGGCATCGACCCATGAGCCTTCCTCAATTTGGGCGGCGAACATGCGCAGTTGGCCGACGGTGCGGCCCGTTTCGCCGCGCAGGCGGGGCTCGGGCAGGGCGGTTTCGAGTTGGCCGCGCTCGACGATGTCTTCGACGACGCCTTCGATTTCAGTGGCGATGGCCCGCAGGAAACCGGCGCGGATTTTTCCTGATAGGTTCGAGTAAACCGGAAACGCGGCGGCGGCGAGGGCCAGGGCCTTTTCCACTTCCTCAGGCGTGGCGGTTTGATAGATCGGTTCCAGCAGGGTGCCGGTCCCGGGCTGCACCGCGTTTCCGCAGGGCACGGTGCCGGTGGAGCGGGAGTAACCGATAAAGGAGGTGCCGAGAAGTGGAGTGATCATGGGAATGGATTTTCAGATCGGGGCGGGACGCCCCTACAACGGACTGGAGCAAGATGCTCCAGCCACCTTTCAGATTGCGGGGGCGGTTGCCAAGGCTTTCTCGATGACAGCAGTGGCTTCGGCAAGTTCCGTTCCGACGAGTTCGAGGCGTGGGGGGCGGACGCGGTTGTTGCCGAGTTTGCCACCGGTCGCGAGGTTCTGCTGGAGTTTGATGAGCTGCACGAATTTCACGACGGTATCCATGCGCAGCATCGGCAGCATCCAATGATAGAGTGGCATGGCTTCCTCGATTTTTCCGCTGGTTGCCAGATCCCAGAGCTTCACGTTGTAGGCGGGAAACGCGTCGCCGACGCCGGTAATCCAGAATTTCGCACCCATCGCGGCACCTTCCAGCGCACAATCATCGACGCCGACGCCGAGGGTGACGCGGTCTCCGCAAAGCTCGCGGATGCCGGCGATGCGGCGGGCATCGGTGGAGGATTCCTTGACGGACTCGACGTTCGGAAGCTCGTCGGCGAGCTCCTTGATCTGGATGGGGGTGAAATCCGTTTTGTAGGCGACCGGGTTGTTATAAATGATGCACGGCAGATCGGTGGCGCTGATCACGGCTTTCATGTGCGCCTTCATTTCCCGCCAATCCGACGAGTAAAGATAGGGAGGCAACACCATCAGGCCGCGGCATCCGTTGTCTTTGGCGGCTTTTGCGATATCGACGGCTTCCTTAGTGGAAAGCGCGGCGACGCCCGGAATGATCGGCGTATCAGGCAGCGCGGCGACGTAGGTTTTCTGCAGCGCGAGTTTTTCCTCGAAGGAAAGCGTGGCACCCTCACCGAGCGAGCCGTGGCAGACAATGGCGGTGCAGCCGTTTTTGATCAGCCATTTGCCATGCTCGGCCATCAGGCCATGGTCGATGGTGAGATCGGCGTTGAATTGCGTCAGTGTTGCGGGCATGACGCCCTTCCATTGGATGCTCATGATATATTTAGTTAGATAGGTGAGGGAATTCCGTGGCGGAAAGGGTCGGTAGGATTGAAATGATAGGTGCTCTCGCCGTTCACCCAGGCACGGCCGGAGACGAGGGGGATGATTTTCCCGTCGGGGAGTTCTTCCACAGTGCCTTGGAAGACGGTGTCGAGGATACTGGCTTGCCGCCACGTTTCGCCGGGTTTGAGTTTTCCGGCGGCGTGAAGGCAGGCGAGTTTCGCGCTGGTGCCTGTGCCGCAGGGTGAGCGGTCATAGGCTTTTCCGGGGCAGAGAACGAAATTCCGGCTATCGGCGAGTGCGGGATCCGCCGACGGGCCGAACACTTCGATGTGGTCGATTTCCATGCCGTTTTCTCCGGTAATGCCTTGTTTTCCGAGCTCTTGACGAACGGCCCAGGTGAAAGCGGTGAGCGCTTCGAGATTCCTGAAATCCACCGCCGGGCCTTGTCCGTCGATGAGAAAAAACCAATTGCCGCCCCACGCGATGTCCCCG
>JBDSZP010000135.1:0-50207 GCA_039925065.1 Luteolibacter sp. | reverse complement strand
CATGGTCTCGACCATCACGTCAGACGCGGTGCGCACGTGCGGGGCGGGCGGGCGGATATGCACGTACACGCCGTCGTCCCGCACCTCAACCGGGAAGCTCTCGGGAGCATCGGTGAACGGTGGCGGCACCACGATCACCGCACCGCGGACGGTCACGGTGAACGGTGCCTTCACCGTCGGCACACTCGCTTTCAACAACCCGACGCAGGCCTTCACGCTCGCGGCGGGCAGCGGTGCGAACATCATCCTAGATAACGGGGCTGCCGGAGCTTTCATCAATGACGCGGCAGGCAGCCATTCGGTTCAGTCGCCTGTTTCCCTCACTGCAAACGGCGTGACGATCTCGGTCCTCACTGCTGGCGACACACTGAGCATGTCAGGTGTTGTTAGCGGTACCGCAGCACTAACCAAGATCGGCAACGGCACGCTGGCCCTCACCGGAGCGAACACTTATGTTGTTAATACTCAGATCAACGCCGGCACGATCCAGATCAACAATGCCGCCAGCCTCGGCGACGAAAGCACGCTGACAACGATCGGCACCGCCACTCTGCAGGCGATCGACAATGTCGCCACAACGCGTAATTTCGACATCACCGACGTTGCGAGCGCACTCTCTGTTGATGCTGGCAAGACGTTCTCAATCTTCGGCTCGATCGGCGCGGGCGCGGGCACGCTCAACAAGACGGGCACCGGCACTCTGGCGCTTTCCGGGGCTAATAGCTACACCGGCGGCACGGTGATTGTCGCGGGAACCTTGAACGCCGCGAGTGATGCCGCATTCGGAACCGTCCCAGGAGCGGCGGGGCCCAACGTGACGCTTGATGACACTGCGACGCTCCAAGCGGGCGCTTCTTTCACGCTGAATGCCAATCGTGGCGTGGTTTTGAACAGCGGCACGGTTGCGGTCGATGCTAACGGAAATGCCCTGACGATTGCTGGCGCGGTGAGCGGCAGCGGCACCTTGGATAAAATCGGGGCTGGAACTCTCACATTGAATGGAATCGGCACCTATTCCGGCGGCACGATCATTGATGGCGGCACGCTTTCGATCGGCAACTCGATCAGTGGGGGTATCACCATGTCCAATTTGACGACAGTTCTCGTGCCGACGGGCGGCATTGGTAATGCGATCACCTTGTCCGGAACAAATGCCAATGCGACGATTCTCGCAACGGCTGCTTCGAACGGCATGACTGGATCAATCATCGGTTCAGCCGATCAGACATTCACGATCGGAGGTACGATGCAGGTGAGTTTCGGAGGGAGCAACTTCAAGCAATTTCAAACCCATTTCGGGACGGTGGAAATTCCTGCCGGTGCGACGGCGCGCTTTTCCGCGACAAGTCTCGCCAATGGCGGCGACAACACCACCTTTGATGTCAACGGATTCATGACCACCCGCAACAATGGCGCGGTAGCTCTTGGGGCTCTCACCGGTGCTGGAACTGTTACCATGGGCACTGCGGGTTCAAACGGCCAGGGCGCGACTTATACGATCGGTGCCAAATCCATCGATACCGAGTTTTCGGGAGCGATCACTGATGGCGATGTTGTCAACGGCAAGCTGGTGAACGTCGTTAAAACGGGGAGTGCCACACAGACTCTCACCGGCGTGAATACCTACACTGGCGCGACGACCATCAATGGCGGCACTCTACAAATCGGCAATGGAGGAACGACCGGCAGCCTTGGGACGACAGTGGTGACGGACAACGGCACGCTGGCGTTCAACCACAGTGACGCGATTTCAATCGCAAACACCATCACGGGCACAGGCACCCTCGCCCAGAGCGGAACGGGAGCGCTCACCATTGCCGGGACTGAGTCGGTCGCAAGTGTTCTTGTTCACAAAGGATCGGTCGTCGTGGATACCGGCGGCAGTCTGACCTCTACCGGTTTCATCAGCATTGGCAATCAGGCCGGGGAGACCGGTGTGATGACCGTCCAAGGGAACGGTGTGGTCACTGCCACCGCTGGGGTGGGGGATTTGAACGTCAGCGACTTGGGAGGAAGCACGGGAACTCTGAATGTGACCGGTGGCACGGTGACCGCAACCAGCCTTTGGGTTGGTAAGAATTTCGATGGTGCTGTGACCGGAGGAACTGGGACTGTCAACCAAAGTGGCGGCGCCATCACGGTAGCCGGAGTTGCCGGAGTCACCCTCGCAAAAAACGCAGCGTCCACGGGCACCTACCATCTTGACGGTGGCACTCTGAAGACGCAGATGGTTTCCATGGATCCGCTAGGCACCAGTGGTGTGCTCGACTTCAACGGGGGCACGTTGATCGCAGGGGCGGCCAACGCCAGCTTCATGACCGGCCTGACTGCTGCCAATGTCCAGTCGGGTGGTGCGTTCATCGATACCAACACCTTCAACATCACCATCGGCCAAGCGCTGCTCAACGGTGGCGGCAGCGGCGGTTTGACGAAGAGCGGCACGGGCACTTTGACTCTCAGTGCGGCAAGTACCTATACCGGCAACACCACTGTGAACGGCGGAACCCTGAGCATCGCCAACAGCTACCTGGCCGACGCCTCCACCGTCAGCATCGCATCCGGCGCCGTCATGGACCTGAATTTCGCAGGCAACGACACCATCGCCGCCTTGTCTCTGGGTGGATCCGTCGTTCCAGCAGGCACCTATAATTCGAGCACGCCAACCTACGGATCCTATTTTACAGGAACGGGTAGTTTGGTGGTCGGCGTGGTCCTCACTCCTTATCAGAGCTGGGCGCAAACCAATATTACCAATATCAATCCGAGTGCGGACGCCACAGCAACGGGTGACCCCGACAAGGATGGAGTAACGAACCTCATGGAATTCATTCTTGGTGGAAACCCGCTTGCTTCGTCCACCTCCATCCTGCCGACGCTGGCGGTGAATGCGACCAACTTCGTCTTCACGTTCAACCGCAGCGACGAATCGGAAGCCGAAGCCGCCCTTCAATTCCAATGGGGAACCTCCCTCGCCGCATGGCCGAATGTACTCACCGTCGGAGCCGCCAGTGCTCCGGCCGATGGAAACGGTGTGGTTGTCAGCGTGAATGAAGGCTCTCCTACCACGAATCCTGACGTCATCACCGTCACCATTCCCCGCACCAACGCTCTGGCTGGCAAGCTCTTCGGCCGCCTGCAAGCGGTAAAATAGGGCTTGGGAAAACTCCCGACTCATCTTCCGGCGAGGCTTGGAGGATGTCGGGAAAATCCGTTTCGCAACCCAAAAACCCTCCATCCCCCAAAACGGGGATGGAGGGTGTTTTAATTTGCGGCAACTGCGCGGCGGGGATATCTCCACTTCTGAGTTCTTCTCCCGAAAAAATGGCGGAATCGTCAATAAGCTTGACGGAATCGTCATAGTTTTGCCGCTTAAGTAAATATAGGTTCAACCCTTGATTTGGAAGTTGGGCGATTTCCAAATGGGGTTACGGCGGGGGACGCGGTTCCCGATTTTTGCCCCCGAACGCTGCGGGTGGGTGAAAAACCCGCAGGACATGTGAAAAATGATTTGTAATCACATTGTAACCCATTAATACTTTCCCTAGATTTCCAACCCGATTTCAACCTGCCATGAAAACAAACCCAAAAAAGACCCCCAGGCGTTCCGGATTCGCCCTCATTGTAACCCTCAGCCTGATGATCCTGCTGACGGTGGTTGCAGTAGGGTTGTTGTCGCTTTCTAGCATTTCCCTGCGCTCCACCTCACAAGGGGCAGCGATGGCCACCGCGCGAAGCAACGCCCGTTTGGCGATGATGCTGGCTTTGGGGGAGTTGCAAGTTTCGATGGGGCGGGACCAAAGCGCGGATGCTCCAGCATCGGCGGTTTTCGCTTCAGCCCAGAGGCCGCGCCTCCTTGGGGCGTGGCAGCAAAAAACAGCAGCTCCGACGGACTGGCATTGGACTCCAGTTACGAACAGCTCCTCTCCTTCCTACTCCGCAAAAGCCAACGCTTTTAGCCGCTGGCTGATTTCCACCCCTACGCCGGCTGACGCACAGACTTTCGGTTTCGGTTCGGGCAGCGATCCCAAGGGCTCCGATGCGGTGACTTTGGTCGGTGATACCACCAAGTCGTTGTCGGATAGCGAGGGAACTCCGACCACGGTGGTTGCCGCAAAAGTGAAAGTTGGAACCGCGGCTCAGCCCGGTAAATTCGGATGGGCGGTCTTCGATGAAAGCACCAAGGCATCAATCGATTTGGGCGATCCAGCGACGACACAGAATGTCGGGCTTGAGGTCGCCTCGCGCACTGTTCCCAGCCGTTTCCGTGCGGATATCCTGGAAAAAGAGAAGCTGGCAACCCTAAAAACTCCGGAAAAGCTCGTCTCTCTGGAAACCGCCTCTGTTCCCGCCACTGCGGCGAACCGCCCCGAATTCCGCAAACGCTTCCACGATTTCACTACCGGCTCTGCAGGCCTTCTCACAGATACGGCCAACGGCGGTTTGAAAACCGATCTGACCTCGCTGTTCGAGCCTGCCACGCTTCCATCTGGTGCATTTGCCACATCCGGTCCTTATCCAGCGGATTTCGCCGCCAATAATGGAGCTCCGAATTGGGCTTACCTCCGCGATCACTATAGGAAATACAAAAATATCACCAACCCTTCCACAGGCATGTCCTACCGAGTCGATGCAGCGAGTGGGAAGGATCTTTCCGTGATAGGCACTGGGGCTACCACCGGCCTCATCGCCTCACCGAATACCGAGCGTTTGGTCCCGGTGATCGCGAAGCTCCAATTGGTATTCTCGATGGTGGCCCATTATTCCTTCGATGTGGCTCAACGGAGAAAAAACCTGGATGACAAAGGAAATCCCAAGGGTTACACCAATTACGGCGCGGTTGACCTAGTTTACGACCCGGTCATCACTTTGTACAATCCCTACGATGTCACGCTCGACCTCTCCAAGACCCGAATCAGGATCTGGGATCCACCGGTGGCATTCAGCTTTACCAAGTATGATCACGGCTGGCCCTACAAGACCAATCCCATTAGCTCGGGAAACGTGCGGTCGGATGGACAATTCGTCGGATTGGCACAGATGCACTCTAACGCGAAACCCACGGACAGGAAGCGCTTCACGTTGGTTTTGGCGGACGGAACCAGCCAGGGTCTAGGGGCCCGTCTGAAACTTCTCCCCGGCGAGGTGAAGGTTTTCTCGCCGCGGGTGGAATCATCGTGGACTTGGGGGACAGAAACCGCCGGAGGTTACGGCTCGAACAGCCAGGCGACCTTCTTCGACTGGGATACCACAAAGAATTTTGGAAACCAAGACCACCGGCAGAACGCACGGTACCCGACACTTGGCGTCGAATGCGCGCCGGGATTTGATACGCTCGCGGGTCTTCAAACGGACAATATTGCGAACAACCGGAATCCCGCCACTCGGTATTCCTTTGAAGTCTCCTTCAATGAAGTGGTTACGGTCCGGACAACCGATGAGATCCAAGTTGACGCCAAGCCGTTGGTGGTTGCCACTGGAGCCCCGGCCCAGTTTCAAGTGGACCTTTTGGCGGGGGTGTCGGCAGGCTCTGCCTCGAACGATACCACCATCGACAGTACGAATTCCGCAGTGGCCGGCGACACACTCCGCAGCTATCGTTTCTTTTTCAGCAATATTGCGGATGAAATCAGCGACCATCCGACCACCCCGATCACCCGGAAATTCGAGGTCGGCAAGATCCTTCAGCCGGATACTGATCGGAAGGCGCAATTCGGAAAAAAGAGACCTTTCGCGATGTTGGAAATGACCGCTCGGACCACCAAGGAGCAATTCACCGACAGCAAACCCTGGCTCTATAACAACTTTATCGTTGATGGTGGTGAGCAGAGGACTGCCAACGTGGGGCTATCGCATCAAAGCTACGACCTTCGCCTGAAGGAAATTACGAGTTTTGATAATTTTCCGGACGGCATTGCCATTGATCCGGATACGAAGAACGGCTACTTTGGTCCTAACGGATCGGTTGGCGAAGGATCTTCGTTCGTTCCCATGCTCCATGTGCCGGTTGCTCCGACTGCTTCCCTCGGCGATCTGATTCCTGCCAATCTCGCAAGCGGCTCACAACTACCAAGAGTCGTCCATCCATTCGGAAACAGCCGCGCGCATCCGCTGATCTCAGCCAAGCAAGTGACGCAGGGCACAATGATGGATCATTCCTACCTTTTGAACGACGCATTGTGGGATTCTTATTACTTCTCGACTCTGACTGGCTACGGAACCAATGCCCTTCCGCCGATCGGCGGAGTGATGACTGATTCACCTACCTTCAAAGACGTCCTAAACGGAGTGTTCGAAGGAACCACGCCTGCGCTCAACAATCGGATCATTCCAATCGCAGAGGGCGAGCCAAAAGTCCTGGCTGACACGGTCGCAGGCCTCACCGATTTCGATCGCTCACGGCAAATCGCGAAATACGTCGCCGTGGAAGGGCCGTTCAACGTGAACTCGACTTCAGTCGATGCATGGCGGGCCGTATTATCCTCACTGCGGGACCGCCCAATCAACGGGCTGGAAGTCAAAGGGTCGGGTATTGGGCCGACTGCAAAAGTTGCCCTTGCGAACAAAACCGACCCTGCCGGCGACAAGACTCCTTTGGTGCGGGTCGGCAAGCCTCTCATCGCTGGATCGTCACCATTCAACATCGCCTTGCGATGGGCTGGATACCGTTCGCTCGACGACGGTCAGATCACGGAACTGGCCAAGAAAATCGTTGATCAAATCAAATTACGCGGGGTGGCGGACAGTGCTCCTTTCTTCTCGCTCGGAGAATTCGTCAACCGCCGCCTGGACGATCCATCTGCCCTGCACAGCCTGGCTGGGGTGCTTCAGACTGCGATCAATGACTCTAAGATTAATGACGATGTCGTTGGGCCGAATAATACGAATTCCAAAACGATCAGCGAAGTGGCCATCGCCGGAATCCGTAAACAGGGGGTGAAGACCCCCAAGGTCATGAGTGGTGAAACTGCGGAAGGTTCCCCGGTAATGGTGACTCAGGGAGATCTGATGGCCGCCTTAGCGCCTATTGCAACGGTCCGTGGAGACACTTTCAAAATCCGTAGCTATGGCGAGGCCACTGCCTCCAACGGTACGACGGTTGTTGCCCGGGCATGGTGCGAAACCATCGTTCAACGCACCCCGGATTTTGTCGACCCGGTGGATGCTCCTCAAACGGCGCTTGCTTCGTTGAACTCATCTGCTAACAAAACATTCGGTCGCCGCTTTAAAATCGTTTCCTTTCGTTGGCTTGACGAAAGCGAGCTCTGATGGCTGCGACTTTTCGGAACTATAACTCTTACTGACATCCGCATGATCCATAAACCCCTGCTCGCTGTCGCCGTCTTGGGCGCGGTGATTAATTCCTTGTCCGCCCAGGCACCGCCAGCCCTTCGCGCAGAAATCCGCATGTTGGCTTTCACCCCTGACCTTCAGCACGCTGAATCCTATGTTCAGGATCCTGCGGCAGAGCCTACCGCCACATCAGTGGCGGCACCTATCAAGTCTTATCTGAATCACGAGTTTTCAACGGTCGTTCAGAAATCTCGGAAAATGGTCTTCACTACGAAGCCAGATAGGGCCTCGCTCACCCGCGAGGGAGAAACCATCGGCGAGGTGACCTTGCCCGAAGGAATGGAATCCGCGATTCTCCTCTTCCTTCCTGGTAAGCCGGGAGACAAAACGCTCTGTAAAATCCTGGCGATCAACGATTCCAAACGTGCGTTTCCGGCTGGATCCTATAACGCTACCAATTTGAGTCCCCTGCCTATTCGGTTGATGTTGGAGCAGAAAAATTTCGATTTTAAACCAGGTGGGACACTGCTGATCGAGAATCCTCCCGTCCGTGAAGGGGGGCAATCCGGTATGAGGACCTTTGCCTTCAAGGACAACGTTTGGAAGGCGATCGCCTCGAGTCTATGGACCCCCCCTGGTGAAGGGCGCCGTGTGCTTGTGCTGTTTCAAGATCCCGTTTCCGGTGATGTCCAACTTCGTGCCTTCGATGATGATCCGCCGCGTGCACCGGCTGCGAAGCCTGAAGCTGGTGGAGTGCATTGATGATCTGCGATCCGATGTTTCAAAGGTGATCTTCGGCGATCACGCATGAGGAAATTGGTTTGCTCGTGCCACGTGGCATGATGCGCCAATCTTCCTACTCCTTATGGGTTCTTGACGATAAATAAGCCAGATCACAGGTTGGTGATCTGGCTTATTTTCGTTTTTGATAGAACCGATCCATGAAATTCAAAACCATCGCCCGCGCCGCGTTCGTTGCTTTCCCATCGTTTTGCACCGCCGCACCACTTGCCATTGAGGCAATCAACCCGTTGCCGCTGGCTCGCACCAGCCAGACGATTGAGCTATCCGCCAAGGATCTGGCGCCGCTTGGGGCGAAGGATTTGAATCTGGTCCACATCAAGGATTCGGCGGGAAAGGAAGTGCTTTGCCAAGCGATCGACAATGATGGCGATGAACTCCGGCAATTCGATGCTGTCATTTTTCAATCCGATTTCGCGCCGGGTGAACACAAGACCTTTTCCGCATCAGTGGGCGGGAAACAGGTGTTTTCAAAGGAACAATACAAGGCGTTCGGCCGTTTCGTGCGTGAGCGCTTTGACGATTTCACATGGGAAAATGATCGCATCGCCCATCGTACTTACGGTAAGGCACTTGAAACATGGAAGGGCGAGCCACTGACGAGCAGCACCATCGATATCTGGTCAAAGCGGACGCCACGGATGGTGATTAATGACTGGTATCTGGCTGACGATTATCACGTGGATCACGGCGAAGGGGCCGATTATTTTTCCGCAGGAAAGAGCCGGGGTTGTGGTGGAAACGGCGTGTGGTCTGACGGAAAACTTTGGGTTTCCAACAATTTCACCGACTCCCGTGTTCTCGCCAACGGGCCGATCCGCGTCATGTTCGAGCTCGATTACGCTCCCTATCCGGTGGGCGATGGCAGTGTGAACGAAACCAAGCGCATCACACTGGACGCCGGCCAACAACTCGATCACTTCCAAAGTTTTTACAAATCATCGTCAGGCAAGCTGCCCGTGGCCTGTGCAATCGGGCTGAAGAAAACCGCCGGCGAGAAAGTCGAGGTGAACGCGGAAAAAGGTTGGCTGGTGAAATGGGAAAAGATGGAAAAGAACGCCGGGAATCAGGGGCTTGCCGTGATCACCGATCCGAAAGCTTTCGAAGAACAAACGGCGGATGACTTGAACCAACTCGTCGTTGAAAAACTGGGCGCGGACAATTCCGCCAGCTATTGGGCCGGGTTTTGTTGGGACAAGTATGGCGGGCTCACCACGTCCGTTGCGTGGAAAACCTACGTCGATGAATTCACACAAGCACTGGCTGCGCCGATCCAAGTCACGGTGACGCCTGCGGAATAACCGAGCCTCATCATCTGTGTTTATGAAACTGGGTTCGCTCCTTCGCTCCGCCGTCTCACTTTTGCTCATTGGTTCCGCCATCGCCGGGGAATCGCTTTCGACTTATTTCACGGATTGGCCTGAAGGAGCCGCGCCTGCAGAAGTGGGGAAGCACATCGCGGAGAACATCCTTCCCCGAAAGTTCCGCTTCGAAACCATGCCGGAAAAGGCAGGGATCGGCGTGATTTATCCAGAGGTCATCTCATGGTATGGCGCGCTGACAGTGGCCAAGCTGACCGGAGATACGGAACTCCGGGACCAACTGGTGAAAAAATTCGAACCTTTCCTGACCGAGCCTGGATCGAAACGAATTAATCGGACGGCTCATGTGGACTATCGGGTGCTTGGCGCGGTGCCACTGGAAATTTTCCTCCAGACCAAGGACCCGCGCTGCAAGGAACTCGGTCTGGGCTTGGCTGATGCGCAGTGGGACAGAACCACTCCGGACGGCATCACGGCGGAAGCGCGTTATTGGATTGATGACATGTATATGATCCCGCTGCTTCAGGTCCAGGCCTTCCGCGCCTCAAATGACCCGAAGTATCTCGACCGCGCCGCACTGACGATGGCGACTTATTTCGACAAGATGCAGGAGCCCAACGGACTTTTCTATCACGGCACCAACGCGCATTTTTTCTGGGGTCGGGGGAACGGCTGGATGGCTTCAGGTTCGGCGGAATTGCTGCGTTCGCTGCCGGCGGATCACCCCCACCGTGCAAGGATTCTCGCAGGCTATCAAAAATTGATGGCGGCCCTGCTGACCTATCAAATGGAAACCGGCATGTGGCGGCAGCTCATTGATAAGCCTGATGCATGGCCCGAGTCATCCGGCACGGCGATGTTCACCTTCGCCATGGTCACCGGTGTGAAGAACGGCTGGCTGGATGAAAAAACCTACGGTCCTGCGGCGCGCAAGGCGTGGCTGGCACTGGTGGGCCTTCTCGATGAAAACGCCAACCTGCGCGAGGTCTGCATCGGCACGGACAAGGGTTTTGACGAGAAATTCTATCTGGATCGTCCGCGCACCTCGGGTGACCTCCATGGGCAATCGCCGATGCTCTGGGCAGCGAGTGCCTTTTTGCGGTGAGAGGGGGGGCTGAAGGTTGAACGTTGAAGGTCGAAGGTCGAAGGTCGAAGGTCGAAGAGAAGAGAAGAGAAGAGAAGAGAAGAGAAGAGAAGAGGGAATGAAGAGGGAATGAAGAGGAAGAGTTTTGCTCTCAAAAACCCGGCCTCTGACTTCGCGTTTCTTGGCGGCCTTTGCGGCTTGGCGGTTCAAATTCTTCCCACTGCGCTGAGGATTTCTACTTGATCGTCAATCCGGTGAGGTCCGGTTTGAAAAGCGAATCGGGCAGGGCGGCGTTGATCTTTGGCTGATGGAAAATGGTCCGCACCCGGGACTTGTCCTGAAGCTCCAGTTCGAGCGCCCGGAGCTCGTTTTTCACTGGATCGATATCGAGGAAAATCCATGGCACTTGGGAACGCATGCGCCGATCCCTGGCCTTGAGTGTGTATTGGTGAATCCCTTCGGTAACGCGGGATTCGATAATCTCAAATGTCTGCTGGAAGGCTTCCTGTGATTCGAATGCCTTGCCGGACATCAGCGAAAAACGTGCCGCCATCGGTGAATCCAATGGAATCTGATGGGCAACTTTTTCCGCGGTTTCAACCAGCGTGAGTGTGGTGCCATCGGAAACCGCGAGAGTCTCGACCGGTTCCCCAAGCTGCCAGCGGAATTTTCCCGGCTTCATGAAGGAGAGTCGCCCGTTCGCCGAGGTCGGGTTTTTCAGCGATGGCAATTTCCGCTCCTGGGTGAAAGCGGTGTCCAGCGAGTTGATGGAGGGTTGGCGCTTGAGCCACGCCTCGAGCGCGGTGTTGTCGGCTCTCACGCTGGCGAGGCTCGAAATGGCGAAAATGAAAGTGAGGGCGAGGCGCATGATGGTGAACGGGAGTCTTATGGGTGTTGGGGAAGATTCAAGTGGCATTGCGCCGTCCCGGATCAGTTTCAACAAGGAGGGGCGGAATCGGTCCGCCCACGCCCATGAAAAGCCAATGAATGTGGCTTGGCTCACCTCATTGGCTCCTCATGGGCATCGGCGATCCGATATCGCCGCTCCTCGGGGTGATGGCGGCGGCGTTTTTTGGAAACGCTGAAGGTTCAGGTAGCCAGCATCAATTTCACTTTTGAAACATCTGCAAGACCGGTGGCAACGTCTCTTTCCAAGCGTGGGCCATGGCGCATCGGATCACTGCGTCTTCATCATCGCGGCGGGGAAAACTTTTGTTTTCACGCAGCTTGCGGGCCGCGACCGTGATGGCCTGAAGTTCGGGAGCGATGGAAAGCAGACCCATCACCGCCGCCAAAGCCGTGCATGCGAGGACCACGGCGAGCGCTCCGAAAATCGGAATCCTTGCGACAAAAACCGCCAACAGAGCGACGACCCCGCTGAGGGGTGGCACGGCGAGGCCGAAACGGCGTGAGCTCTCACGCGAAGCGGCGGATTTGGGAGATTCCTCACGCCATGTCGCGAGAGCCTTGAGGCGGAGCTGTCTCCCGAATTCGCCTGCGGATTCCTCGGCCCGGTGAATGACAGCCGCATCATCGGGGGCGGGCATCCACTTGCTGAGGTCGCATCGGCAAGGTCGTACTCCTTCCGAGAGCAGCACTCTAATGCCGAAAAACCACCGGGCGACGAGCGAAACGGCGATGCCGAGCGCGGAGAAGAAAAAGAGAAGACGCCACATGAGGATTGATTATTTCCCGCTCCAACCGCCGCCGAGGGCTTTGGCGAGGGCGGCGAGAGTGATGCGTTGCTGGGCATCGAGTTGGCTGAGAGTCAGGCGGACCTGGAGGACCGTCCGGTCTGCGGTAACCACTTCGAGGTAGCTGGTGAGTCCCTTATCGTAGCGTTCTTGAGCGATTCGATTCGAGTCCCGGGCGCTGGCGAGAGCGCGATCCAGGGCCGAGCGGGAGCGGGCGAGGCCTTTCAAATCGACCAGCGCGTCCTCCACTTCACGGAGGGCGATCAGCAAGGTTTGGCGATAGGCCGCGAGCGCCTCGTCATAGCGGCTGCGGGCGGCCTGGTAATTCGCTTTATTGGCTCCGCCTTCGAAGATCGGCGCGGCGACTCCGGCTCCCAGCGAAAGTACCCGGTTTTCCCATTTGAGGAAATCCTTCACGTCGAGCGACTGGAATCCGCCACTCGCGGTCAGGCTGAAATTCGGATAAAACGCGGTTTCGGCGACTCCGATCTGAGCGTTGGCGGAGCGGAGTTGTTGCTCGGCGGCGCGAACGTCCGGGCGGCGGTTGAGAACGTCGGCGGGAAGTCCGGCGCGGATGTCCGGGAGTGCGTTGCTGGTGGTGCGGATCGAGACGGAGAAATCCGACGGACGCACGCCGCAGAGCACGGCGAGCGCATGTTCGGCGGAACCGCGCTGGCGTTGGACGGCGGCGAGGTCGTTGTTGGCGAGTTCCAATTCCGTGGTGGCCTGGCTGGTGGACAGGCCGTCGATGAGTCCGGCGTCCGATTTCGATTTCTGGAGGTCGAACGCTTCGTGGCGGCTCTTGATCGTTTCGTTGACGACGGCTTCCTGCGCATCGAGCCCACGCAGGACGAAATATTGGCGGGCGACCTCCGTGGCCACGCCGAGGCGCTGTGAATCGAGTAACGCCTCGCTCGCCGCAGCTTGAGCGGTCGAGGATTCGATCAAGCGCTTGTTGCGTCCCCAGAGGTCAGGATCGTAAGCGAGGTCGAAGGTGCCGCGGTAGTTCTGGGAATCCAGATCGATATCGGCCCCCGGAGGCAGGTTGCCGCGGAGGGCGTCCGCCGAGCTGCGGGAAACTCCGCCGGAACCGTTCAAATCCAGCGTGGGGAAAAGTTTCGCTCGGTCCACGCCGACCAGTGCCCGGGCGGTATCGACCCGGGCTTTGGCGGCTGCCAGATCGTTGTTCGCTGACAGGGCCTTGTTCACCAGTTTTGTCAGATCGCCATCATTGAAGAGCCGCCACCAATTGTCCGGCAGGCGGTTGTTCGCCGTGGCATGGCCTTCCTTCCACTTGGTGCCTCCGGTTGCGCCGGGAAGTTGGAAATTCGGGCCGAGTTCGCAGGAGCCGAGAAGCAGGGCGGTTGGGAGGAACAGCAGGTGAGGTTTCATGGCTTAGTCGAAAGCGGTGGGCAGCGCCGGATTTACAGCGTGTTTCCAAGCAAGATCAAGGTAATGCCGCGCGGCCCGGTGGGGGCAGAGCGGCGGAAGGGCATCGGCGGGAAAGAAATCCGCGCCCGTTGTTTCGTGGCTGGTGGTGAGTTTTCCGCCGATGATGCGACAGAGGAAAACCAGTTTGTAAACGTGCTCCGGCTGGCGTGGGTGGCCCTGACGATCCTTGTCCCAACAGGCGATGAGTTTGATCACCTCGACGTCCATTCCGGATTCCTCGCGCACTTCCTTCACCGCGTTTTCCGATGGGCTACCATTCAGATCCGCCCAGCCGCCGGGGAGCGTCCAGAGTCCGGACGCGGCTTCCTGGACGAGGAGGATGCGCTTGTTTTCATTGATCACCGCAGCGCGTGTATCGACCTTCGGCGTGGCGTATCCGAACTCCTGCGGCCATTTGCAATCCGGCACTGCAGCCTGCACCGGCAGAGAGGAAATTTCGTGCAGCCGCTGATAGCGCTCGATGTCATAAGGCCCTTCCGAATAGCGCAATCCTGCCTCGGCGATGGATTTCAACTCACGGCTCAAGGCGATCCAATCCGGCGGCGCTGTTGGCGATGGCGTGTTCATTTTTCGGGAGCTTCGATGAACACATCCACCTGCTGGCCGACATAGAGCGGCGGGTTTTCGGGGCGTTTCAATGAGTAAATCACCTGCAGCACGCGGGTATCGACGCGTTCGGTGCTGGAGCCGGTTAGTGAAACTTTCGGGATCACGTAGGGCTCCACGCGGATGAACTCCAGCGGAAAGGTGACTTTCGGATCGCCCTTCAGATAGCCGTAAGCCTTCTGGCCCTTGCGGATGCGTGTGGCATTCTGCTCATCGATGTCGGCGCGGACCTGGAGCGTGCCGGTTTCACCGATGATCATCGCCGGGTTCTTCGGCGAGGTGGCGGCGTATTCGCCAGCGCGGATGTTGAGCTGAATGACGTCGCCATCACGCGGGGAAAGGACGGTCAGCCGGGCGATGAGCAGTTCGAGGCGCTTCAGTGAGATATCCGAAGCCGCCAATTGAGCCTTCGCCGCGTTGAGTTGTGCTTGGGAAACCGCCACGTCCTGTTTGCGATTTTCTAAATCATCCCGGCTCACCGCCCGGCTGTCGGTCACGGCGGCCAACCGGCCTAACTGCGATTCCATTTTCGCGAGCTGCGCCTCGCTCACCGCGATCTGCGACTGCGCCACTTCGCGCTGGGCCTGGGTGGAAAGCATCTCGGCGCGCAGGTCCCGGTCATCGAGTTTGAAAAGCGGCTGATCCTTTTTCACCGCGTCGTTCACTTTCACGAAAACCTCGGTGACGAGGCCGGGCAGGGGAACACCGATGGCCACATTTTCGCTCAGTGCTTCGAGGATTCCCGTCGCTGCCACCGCATGCGGATAGGGCTTCTCCGGCGGCGGCACCGGTGGATCGCCCGGCGGCGGCATCGCCCGCGCGGCTTGGAGATTCGAGACCTTCACGATCATCACCACGCCGAATAGGGCGGCGAGGATGGTTCCGTAACGGACGATTTTTGACAGGAGGTTCATAAGAGGAGTTGAGGGTTGAAAGTCGAGTGTTGAGAGTTTGGAAAGTAAGAGCTGGGAAATCGGATTTTTCTCTCAACTCTCAACCATCAACTCTCAACTTCTTCATTCAGTGTGCGTGTTCGTGGATGAAATGCGGCGGCTGTTTCTGCGGTTGTTCGGTGACCTCCACGATCTCGCCATCGTCCATGCGGGCGATCCGGTCGGCGTAGGAAAAAATCCGGTTGTCGTGCGTCACGATGATCACCGCGCGTTCCGGGGAGCGGGCGACCTGGCGGAAAAGATCGAGCACGATCTCGCCGTTCTGCGCGTCGAGCGCGGCGGTCGGCTCGTCGCAAATCACCAGCGGCGGCTCGTGCACCAGCGCCCGGGCGCTCGCCACCCGCTGCTGTTGTCCGCCTGATAGTTTGTTCGGCCGCTCATTCCAACGCTCGCCGAGTCCCACCCGATCCAGAATTTCCCGCGACCGTTTGAGCGCCTTGCTGCCGGAAAGCCCTTGGATCAGCAGTGGCACGCCCACGTTTTCCGCGATGGTCAGCGTGGGGATGAGATTGAACTGCTGGAAAATGAAACCGATGTTCTTCGCCCGGAAGCGGGTGAGCGCGCTGCCGGACATTTTCTCCAGCGGATTTCCGAAAACCTCGATGCCACCGCTTTCCACCCGCATTGTCCCGGCGATGGCGCTCAGCAGCGTCGTTTTTCCACAACCGGATGGCCCGACGAGCATCATGATCTCGCCGGTGCGCGCTTGCAGGTTCACCTGTTTGAGCACGTGAATTTTGTCCGGTCCGTCGCCGAAACTTTTTTCGACAGCTCGGACATCGACGACGATGCGGTGGGTGGATGGAGTTAAATCAGGCACGGAAGACCATGGCGGGTTCGTAGAGACTCAGGCGGATGATTCCCATCAGGGCGGCGAGCATGCAGATCACTTGAATGACGCAGAACGCCACCACCGGGATCTGCCACGGCATGCTGAATGGTGGCTGGCCCTTTTCCAACGCTCCGAAAGCGAAGCCCGCGGTCGCCAGCAGGCCCAGCCCGAAGCCGATCAGCCCGACCGTCAGCGCTTGGAAAATCAGCATCATGCTCAGCCGGAAATTCGACATCCCCATCGCCTTGAGTGCGCCGAGGTGCTTCAGATTATCCAACACAAACGCGTAAAATGTCTGACAGGCGATCGCCACGCCGACGATGAAACCGATCACCACCGTCGTGCCGAAGGAAATCGGAATGCCGGTGTTTTTCACATACCACCAGACCGTGGACGTGCTGAAATCCTTCGGGTTTCCACCGAAATCCCGGTTCACATAAGCGCGCAGCCCGGTTTGTTTCTCGATCTCCGCCGCCGCGTCGTCCGCCGACATGCCCGCGACCGGTGCGGCGATCACGGCGGAGAGCATTTTCCGCGATTGCGGCGAGTATTGCAGAGCCCGCTCGTAGGTCGTCCAAATGTAGGGACCGCCGGTGAACGAGCGCATCGCCTTACAAATTCCCACGACTCTCGCCTCCACGTCGTTGATCTCGAAAATCGCGCCGATCCCGATGGGATGCGCCTTGTCGATCGAGAGCCGCTCCACCGCCAATTCGTCGATGACCACCGTGTTCGGCAGTCGCAAATCCTCGAGTTTTCCAGAAACCATCCGCCCCGGCGCTCCTGCCAGGGATGCCGCGTCGATTCCTACCAGTTGCACGGTTTTGAAAGCCCCGTTCCCCAAACGCACCCGCTGGATTCCCGAGTAAAGCGGCATCGCCCAGCGCACTGCGGACACCGAGCGCACCCGGGCGACGTCGGTATCGCGCATCGGATTGGTCTCGTTGACCTGCTCCACCCGCTCCTCGACCACGTAAATGGGGGCCGCCACATTTTTCAAAGTCGCCGTCGTCCACAGCATCAACCCGCAGAAAACAGATGCCTGTTGGACGATGAGAAAGGTGGCGAAAAACAATCCGGCTACCAGCATCAGATACTTCGCGGTATCGCCGAAGAGCATTTTGAGAGCGAGACTGATCATGCGCAGGGTGGGGAAACTCAGCAGGACCACCCGCTGCGCCCGGAGATTAGCGGCTGAAGGGAACCGCGCAACCTGCGAGGTGTGGTTTGGTGAAATTTCCGGCGTAGCACGGTCATTCCTGACTGTTCTTTCAAGCGTAGCACAGTCATTCCTGACTGTTCTTCAGGGCTTGTGAAAGAACAGGCAGTAATGCCTGTGCTACGAAGACGCCGAGATTTCCCACATTTCGTCTGGATGCGGCCGCTGCTGGGATTTTATGCTTCGTCCATGCGTTCGATGGATGAATGGCTGGGATCCGAGGAGACCGGCGAGGCTTTTACCCACTGTGTTTGCTGCCATCTTCCGCTGCCGGAAATCGCGGCGCCTTGGCTGGTGAACAAGGAGTTTCACCGTGGCGAATGTGTGCTGGAGTATGCGATTTGCCAGCCGTGCCGGGATCAGGTGACGGACCAGCTTTCGGAGGATTCGAAGGAAACGGTGAGGAAATTTCTGGAACAGGAAATCGATTGGGACGAGCGGGTGAGGGAATTCGCGCTTTCCTACGATCCGACGGAACGTTTCAGCGCCTGCATTTCCTGCCGCACGCCGCGTGAGGAGATGGATGGGTTCGGAATTTCCGCGCTGTTTGACTCGGACGGAAAATTGATCACCGGACCGCTGCCGCTGCTGATCTGCCGGGGTTGCATCGGGCGGATGACAGAGTCGATATCGGAATCCAGCCGTCAGGTGTGGAGGAAATTTCTGGCAGAGAATTTCACGGGGCCTCCGAATGATTCGGGGTTCCCGGGCCTGTTGTGATGTGGCTCAGCCTTTGACGAAATCGAGCTGACAAAGGGCGAGCGCGGCGTTCAACCGGCCGTGTTTCAGGTGGCTGGTGAGATTCTTGAGACGCTGGATATAGAGGTGGGCGTCGTCTTGATAGGCTTCCTTCAGGTGTTTCTTTTCGATGGCGGAGAGCTTGCCATCGAAGGCGGCGGCGACGGTGAGCAGGTCCAGCAGGAAATTTCTCTCCCTCTCATCAACCTGTCGGAGGGTGTCGAGAAACAGTTGCCAATCGTCGTAGCGGTCCTCCTCGTCGATTCCCAAGAGGTCTTGAAACCGAAGCAGCAGGATGATCATATTCGGATGGTAATTCTGCGTCATCACCACGGCGTTTCCGATCGCGCGCAGGCAGCCTTTTTTCGCCAACGGTGACAGCGCGGCCACGTAGCCTTCGGCGCTGACCGTATCGGCGATCCGGTTCGCCAGCGCATAACCGAAAAGCCTCAGGCGTGCCTCGTGAATGACTTTCCTGATGACGACGCTGTTCCAAAACATTTCCACCGGCAGGGCGGCATAAAGAATGGGAATGCCCAACAGGCTGTTTCCCACGGTGAGCTTCAGGCCGAACTTGAGGGCGAAATTGGTGACGATGATCTTGCCCTTGTAGAGCAGGCCGAGGACAAAGAGGTTTTGCTTGGAAATGCGTTTGAATGGATCGATCCCGAGGATCTGTAGCTCGGGATCAGGAATTTCCAGCGCGGTGCGGGCGAGGATGTTTTTCACGCCGAAGACGCCGTCCTGCAAGGATTCGTGCGAAAGATCGTGCATGTGGATCAGCTCGCTGACCTTGTGCACGGCCTTGAGGGAAATGTAGAACAGGAAGTAAAACTCGATGGCCGTCGCAATCAGCAACACGCCGATCACCCAGCCATAATGCACCCAGAGGGACGCCTTCGAGAAATAGACATCCACGTAAATCATCGGGAAAACGCAGATCAGGCCGACGAGCGACGAAAGGAAAATGCCCCTGTCGCTGATCCGGCTGACCTGCCGGGCGAGCTCTTCATCGGATAGCTCGAACGCGCTTTGGTCCGTCTGATAGCGCTCGAACAGATTCAGGTAATGCAGCCCGAAGCGCTCGAATCTCGATGGCTTGGCGGCTGATAGCGGATTCATGCGCCGTGAAGATGATTCCATTCGTTGGCGGCCAGTTTGGCGGGCGACCCTGTCAGGCCAAGGCAATTCTTGGCCTGATCAAGCGTGGGAAAGCGCTTCGTCAAACGCGCCAATGATCGTTTCAATCGGCTCCAGTCCGCAGGATACCCGCAACAGGTTTGCAGAAACTCCGCAGCCTTCCGCCCACTCCAACTCGGTATAGTGGGCTAACAAGGTGTAAGGGCAAACCAAAGTGAACGAGGTGCCGAAACTCGGGCCCTTGCTCAAACGCAGCGCGTCGTATACCTTGGGCGTCTTTTTCGGAGCTTTCAGGACAAATGAAAGCAAGCCTCCATAACCCCCGTCCGTCCGCATGACGGACTGGTAATTTTCCTGATTCACCAGCGATGGATGCCAGACCTCCGCGACGGCGGGATGTTTGGACAGGTATTCGGCGAGCTCCAGTCCGTTGGCGTTCACCGTTTTCATACGCTTCGGATAGGCCTTGAGATTGGAGAGCAGGACTTCCGCATCGCCGATGTAGAGCGGTGCGCTGTCCTTCGCATCTTCCGACAGCGAGGCGCGCAAGGCGTCGGCAACAGGTGAATCGGCGCGCACGGAAACCATGCCTGCCATCACGTCGCCTTCGCCGGAAATCCATTTCGTGAGACTGCCCGTGACCACATCCGCATAACGCAGGGCCTGCACGTTGAAGGGACCCGTCGCGGAATCATCGACGATCAGGGGAGTGCCGCTCTCGGCACAGGCTTTGGCCACGCGCTTGAGATCGACGGTGCGCAGCAGCGGGTTGCTCGGGACTTCGGTGAAAACTCCGGCGAATTCACCGGTGCGGATCCGCATCAGTGCTTCATCAAAGGACTCGCCGACCGCTTCATTCAGATAGACCACGCCGTGTCCGAAGTGCTCCTGCACTTTCAAGCAATCGACGTAGGGAAACTCCAGTTGAAGCGTCTTCTTGCCATCATGCAATCCTGGAAGAGCACGCAGAACGGAGGTCACCGCAGCCATTCCGCTGGAAAAAATGAAGGTGTCTTCCTGGGTGGCACCCGTGTATTTCGAAAGTGTCCGCGCGATCAAATGCGACTTGGAACCCTCGCGCATGTTGCCATCGAGGAAATCCTGTGCCTGCCTGCTGCTCACCACTTCGCCGGTGAAGCGCCAGTAATAATCCGCTTCCTGCTTGGCTTTCGTCGGCACGACCAGCACCTGGAGCCCGTGGAAGCTGGTGATGCGCACCGCTGTTTCCGCGCGACGTTCCACCCAGCGGTGGGCGCGTTGCACGGAGGCACGTGTCGGCAGGACAATCACTTCCTCATGTTCACCCGCCACTTCGGCTCTGGCGGCGGCAAACAAACGCTCGACGGTTGGATGTTTGAAAAACCGGGGATAGCCCGTCTGCATCCGCTTGGTGATTTTCTCACGGCCTTCTTCATAGCCGATGATCGAGTCCCATGTGGGCAGGCAAACCGAGCATGCGTGAGGAGAATCCGGAAGCGGGAGCCCCAGATCCTCGTCCTGCCATGCCGGATTGGCTGATAGGTTGCGCGTCACGCCCACTCCATGCCTCGCCGGGGGACTTTGGGCAAGCCGGATTAGCTTGGATGGGTGAACAAATCCACCGAATGGCCTTGAAACCGCGTGCTACGGGGCTTTTGGGCGGAAGGAAAAAGGGCAAGGATGAAATTTGCACGATTTTCACAAAAAGGCCTGCACCTTTTGCGGGGAATTGGGATCCATGTACGGCGATGTAGGGGTATCCCTTACAAAAGACGCTTAAATACCGTTGAATATCAGCCCTTTAAAGCAATCTCTATCGAATTGGCACGGTCACTGCCCTGTTGGAGATTGGTTAGCGGGCAGCGACGGTAAGAGGTCTTCCGGTAGGTGCGCGTTTGAAAAGCCCGATAGGGGTATAGTTATCTTCAATGAAAATATTCTCTCTCGTGATTTCTATGGCGCTTGTCTCGGAAATGGCCTCGCAAGCTGCGTCATCTTTTTCCGATTCTGACAAAACGTTGGCCAATGACGTTTCCGTCGGTCTTGCCACCCCATTCGAGGCAGTCAGTGGGAAATTCATCAATGGTCCTGGCGGGGTGCTGGATGCCGCAACCGTGATGGAGGGACTGGATCCCAAAGTCGTGATTTTCGATGAAGAGAAGGGTTTCGGCTTATTCACGACCATCGATCTGGGAGAGGAATCATTTCGCTGCCTGGGCTTGTCTCTGGTCGAAATGTGGAACACGCCCGGGACGTACAAATCCAACAGCTCCGGCAGTCAATCCGTGGAAACACAGAACATCAGGGCGGTTCCCGAGTTTCGCAGTCCGCTTTTGTCCGGTTTTGGACTGTTGCTTTTATGGCAACGCCGCACACGCCGCGTCAAAGGTTGAGCTTTGTCCGACTTTTTGATAGGACCTCATTCATTTGAGCGGTTATTTGTCGGAATAAGTTTCTGGATGCCCCGGTCTTGGAGGGCGACACGTCCGTCCTTCCGTAGCCCGGACATTCCTGTCTGGGCATCTTGCTTGGGCTTGTGAAAGAACAGACAGGAATGTCTGTGCTACGTCCGCTGCGATGCCAATGTTCTGCGAAAGAAATGCGCTTTCGCTCTACTCTTTCTCCTCTCATTGGCCCACGACAGGAGTGTCATGGCTCCTTAGCTTGGCCGAGGACCAATCATCCATTGAAGACGCAGTCTCAGGCTTTGATATCGATCATCGCCTTCTTGCGCTTGGATTCGATCCAGCGCTCATATTGAACGGAGGTCTTTTTCCGTTTGATGCGCTCCTCGATCATGTCGCGCATCTTGTCGTCCAGCGGTGGGGCAGGGCCGAGGTCGATTTTGATCGGTTTGACGATGGTGAATCCTTGCGGATCCATCAGTGGTCCCACGACTTTTCCAACAGGCGCGTCAAAAATGATGGCGGCAAATTCAGGAGAAAGATCGGTGCGGGGAATGTTCTCCTGGATGCCACCCTTGTCAGCGTAGGCATCCTTCGAGTGCGCTTTGGCGAGTTCGGCGAAGTCCTTGCCATCGGCGATCTGTTTGGCGAGATCCTCCGCGATGGATAGCTGGCTTTCCGGGGTGGCCACGGCGTTGTCCGGATCAGAGGCCGGGATGAAAATTTTCTGGAAGGAAATGACGTCCTTGGTCACGTCGCGAAGGCTGGACTTGGTTTCGTCGTATTCCTTTTGAATCTCGTTCGGGAGCGGCGGCGGAGCTTCAGAACCCATCTTGTTGCGCATCGCCATGACGATCATTTTCTCACGGGTCATCTCGCGGTATCCTTCCATCGTGAGGCGGTTGCGCTTGAGCTCTTCGCGGAATTTCGCCTCGTCGCCGTTGTAGAGTTCGCGCATCTGACGCTTGATTTCCTCGTCGATGACGTTCGGTTTGATAGAGGCACCGATTTGCTTGAACTCGTCGATGATGATCTCGCGGTCGATGAGTTCCTGGATGATCGCCTTTTTCGCCTCATTGAAGAGAGTCTCGAATTGTGCGCCACGCCTTGGAAACTGGGCGACCAGTTGGGCGTAGCGCGGCGAGAGCATGAAGGAGACCTGATTTTTCGTGATCACCTTGCCGTTCACCTTCGCCGCGATACCGTCTACCTCAATGGGTCCGGACGGGCGCACAGGCTGGGGCGGCCGTTGCGGAGCGGTCTGCTGCGCGGAAACCCAAGGTGAGGCGAGGAAGGAGCCGGCCAGCACGGAGGCCAGGGCAAGACGCGAATTCGTGGGATTCATGTGTGGATCAGAAATTTTGCAGTAGCGTAACGGCTTCCGAGAGCTTTCCTTGGAGGCTCGCGGATTGCAAGCGGGGAAACCTGCGACCTTCGAGAAGAATGTAGTCTCCATTCCGATGCAGCATCAGCCTTTGGCCTTGGATTTCCACCGAAGCGATGCCCTCGGAAGCTGCAAGCGCCTTGAGACGAGTGATTTCCAAAAGTCGGGCAGCGGCGTCGGGAATTCTGCCGAAACGGTCGCGCCATGATTCTTGCAATGCGTCGATGGCTTTCAATGTTCCCGCCTCGGAAAGTTCGCGATAAGCGGTGATGCGGAGTTTCGTTTCCTCTAGCCACGAAACGGGCAAAAAGGCGGGCAGCATCGTCTTCGGGTCGGCCTTGGCATAGCTGGCCTCGCTGAAGGAGATAAAATCCGCCTTGAAACTGGTTTCACCGCGCGGGGCATCCTTGCGGCCCTTGAGCCGATCGACGGACTGGCGGAGGAGCTGGCAATACAGATCGAAGCCGATTTGCGAAATGTGGCCGGATTGTTTTGTGCCGAGCAGGTTCCCCGCGCCGCGGATTTCGAGGTCCCGCATGGCGATTTTGAAACCGGAGCCCAGGGCGGTGTATTGTTTGATGGCGTTGATGCGTTTGCGGGCATCGCCGACCGTCATCATGTCGCGGGGGAGGAGCAGAATGGCGTAGGCCTTTTCCCCGGCGCGGCCGACACGACCACGGAGCTGGTAGAGATCGGCGAGCCCGAAGCGGTCGGCGCGGTCGATGAGGATGGTGTTCGCGTTCGGGATGTCGATTCCGGTCTCGATGATGGTCGTTGCTAACAAAACATCCGCCTCGCCCTTGACGAAGGTGTGCATGACGACTTCGAGGTCATCCTTATCCATCTGACCATGGCCTATCAAAATACGTGCCTCGGGAACGAGTTCGCGGATTTTCGCGGCCATCATGTCGATCGTCTTCACGCGGTTGTGCAGGAAAAACACCTGCCCGCCGCGCTTCATCTCGCGACGGATCGCATCGCGGATCACGCGTTCGTCGTAGGCACAAACCGTCGTGGAAACCGGCACGCGGTTAGGCGGCGGCGTGTCGATGGTGGACATGTCGCGCGCGCCCATCAACGCCATGTAAAGCGTGCGTGGAATCGGCGTGGCGGACAGCGTCAACACGTCCACGTGGAGAAAGAGTTGCTTGAACTTTTCCTTATGGGCGACTCCGAACCGCTGCTCCTCATCAACGACGACGAGCCCGAGATCTTTGAATCTCACATCGCCGGAAACAAGCCGATGCGTGCCGATGACCAGATCCACCGACCCATCTTCCAGTCCGGCGATGGTGTCCCTCACCTCACTGGCCGTGCGGAAGCGGTTGAGCAAATCGACGCGGATCGGATAGTCCGACATCCGCTCGCGGAAAGTCCGCCAGTGTTGTTCTGCCAGAACCGTGGTCGGCACGAGAATGGCGACCTGTTTTCCGCTGGTGATCGCCTTGAACGCCGCCCGGATCGCGACTTCCGTTTTTCCGAATCCCACGTCGCCGCAGATCAGGCGATCCATCGGCCGCGTGGATTCGAGGTCGAGCTTCGTTTCATCGATGGCGCGGCGCTGGTCGGTCGTTTCCGTGTAATGGAACGAGCGCTCGAATTCCCACATCCACTTCGTGTCCGGCGGGTGGGCGAATCCGGATTCCGACTGGCGCTCTGCCTGCACCCGGAGAAGCTGCGCGGCGTAATCGAGAATGGATTTCTCCGCAGACTTCCGAGCGGACTTCCACGCCGCGCTGCCGAGTTTGTTCAGCTCCGGAGTTTTTCCACCGAGACCCACGTATTTCCCGACGAGGTGAGCCTGTTCCAACGGCACGCCGAGCAGCGCGCCGTCGCGGTATTCCAAAACGAGCTCATCGCCCTCGTCGCCTTGTTGGATGCCTTTGAAACGCCCGATGCCATACTCGTAGTGGACGACGAGATCGCCCTCTTCCATTTCATCGAGCGTCGCACGGGCACGCGCGGCACGGGCTTTTTCCAACAGCGAACGCCGTGGTCCGCCCGGCGTCCGGTAACGTCCGAAAAGTTCCGAAGAGGAAAGCACCGCCAGCTTTGAAACCGGTATCGTGAATCCCGCTAACAATTCTCCGCGCACCGGCGTCAGCCCGAGGTCGCGCTCCAGATCCTTCCCGGCGAGTTCGGTAAAACGCTCCACCTCACCCTTATTGCCGAAAACCATCGCGATGTCCCAGCCATCGCGTTTCCACTCATTGAGCTGACGGAAGAAATTTTCCCGTCGCGATTCCTCCAGCACGAAATCGCCCGCCTCGAAGGTCCCCAGAGGACTGCCGAAACATGCCAGCGTGAAATCCTCCTCACTGTTGTACTCCGCCGCGTCTTCCAAAATCCGGACGTCCGGTTTCTCGATTTCCGCCCCGAAGGAAATGAGCAGGTCGTTTTTCCTCCGATAGTCCGCCACGATTCCCTCGGTGGAAGGTTCCGCCAGAAGTAAATCGGCTTCCAACAGCTTGTTCGTCGATGCCTGCGAATCGAGATCAAACTCACGGACCGACTCCAGATCCGTATCGAAAAACTCCAGCCGCAGTGGCTTTGCGGCCTGCCAGGCGAACAGATCGAGGATGCCGCCGCGGACCGCAAACTGACCGCGCGAGGCGACGGTCGGGACGCGTTCGTAGCCATGGTCCGTGAGCGATTGCGCGAGCTGGCCGGGATCAAGTGTGGTGCCCGGTTTCAGCGGCGTCCGGCTTGCGCGGAGAGCGCCGGGTGAGGGGGCTTTGCCGGAAAATGCATCACTGCCACAAATGACCACGCAGCTTTCCGAACGGGCGAGGATTTCCAAAACCGAAAACCACTCCGCTGCGGACTCGGGATCGGCAATCGTGCCATCGCCCGTTTCCACCGGTCCTTCGGGCAGCACCAAACCGGTCACGCCCCACAACTCCAATTCCGCCGCCAACCGCTCGCGATGGCGCGGCATCTCGGAAATCAGCCACAAGCGGTTCTTTTTCCGATCCCGCGCCGCTTGGATCACCACCGCCGCGAGAAATGCATGCGCGGCTTCTGCCGAGTGATCGAGCACGACCTCGCGATCACCTTTGGCCAAAGGAGCCAGGCGTGCGGCGAAGTCGGGTTGATTCACGGCCCGGCGCAGCCAGTCGTGAGTGGAATCGTCCGAGCGGGACACGCCGCACCCTTAATCTGATTTTCCCGCACCGCAAGCTCTGGGATTCGAGGTCATTGTTTCTGGCTCGCTCAAGGGCCGGAGAGCAGGGGAAATGAACGACACGTTCATTTCCCCCTTTGCGATGCTCCATCTGTTTGCCGCACTTGGCGTCTTGGCGATGAAACCCTCTTCATTCCGGGTTTGCCAGCGGATCCGCTTCACACGATCTATCGTTTCTCCAACCGGATGGTTCCCAAATTGATGACTCCCGCGTCCAGCGCCTTTTTGTTCGGATCATTTTTCCGGGTCCAATTGATCTGCTCGTGATTGTAGCCCGCGCAATCAATCTGGATTTTCGCTTCAGACCCGATGTTGTGATGGATTTTCGCCAAAGGCACCCGCCACCCGCCCTGTGGATTGGTGGTATGAGTGAGTGTCTCGCTATCGACAGTGATTTTCACCGACCGCTTGGCGATGGCCGATCCGTCTCTTGCATCAACCAGCCGCCCTTTGATAATTGGCTGCGAGGATGAGGCGTGATGCGGATGGGTAGGGGCGCAGGAAACAGCAACCGCAGACAGGCCGACCAGAAACATGGGAATGAAATTTCTCATGACTTGAGAACGGCATGGCTGCGCGGGTTTTTCTTTTTTTCGCACCCGCTAGAACGAACCTTGCGAGGCGAAGAGTCGCCCCCTCTCTCAGGATCACTTTCCGATCAGATGCGCGCCCTGCGAAGGTCTCGAAGCGAAAATTTGGGGAATGATCCCAGTGGCTTTTTCGTATTCGGTTGCGAGGGTGGTTGCGATTTCGGAGGCCTTGCGCGACTCACAAAGTGTGACGGTGGAACCGCCGAAGCCACCGCCAGTCATGCGGGCTCCGATGACGCCACCATTGCGGCCGATCTTGCGGGCGATCTCGACCATGATGTCGAGTTCTTTGCAGGAGACTTCGAAGTCATCGCGCAGGGAATCGTGGCTGGCTGCCATGAGTGGACCGAGGGTTTCGAAATCGTTTCTAGCCAGTGCGGCGGCGGCGGCGATGGTGCGGGAAATTTCGCCGACGACGTGGCGTGAGCGACGGTTGACGGGGTCGCCAAGTTTTTCCCAACTCGCTTGGACATCCGCAGAGGTCACATCGCGCCATGATGCTTTGCCGAGGATGGCGAGGCCGTCCTCGGTGTGTTTGCGGCGGGAGGCATAACCACCGTCCGAAAGCTCGTGATGAACCATCGTGTTGGAAATCAGAACCGTGAGGTCCGGATTTTCAAACGGGACGAGTTCGGGTTCGCCTGTTTGGCAATCGATGAGCACGAGGCGGTTGGTCTTTCCGAAAGCGGAAGCGAATTGGTCCATGATTCCGCAGGGGACGTCGGCGAAGTCGTGCTCAGCTTTCTGGCAGAGCAGGGCCTTTTCACGGGTGTCCAGAACGGTGTCCAGCAGGCCTTCGAGAAACGTCGCGGTGGCACATTCGAGGGCAGCTGAGGAGGAAAGTCCGGCACCGCCTGGGACCGAGGAGTGGATGTAGGCATCGAAGCCGGGGATGTGATGACCGCGGTCCTGGAAACCACGGATCACACCGCGAAGGTAGTTTGCCCATTTCGGCACGCTGACTTCCTGGGGCAGGGTGAGATCGAGAATGGCGACCTCATCACTGAGGGCGGAGGTGATGCGGGCATTGGTGGTGCCGTTGGCACAACCGGCGATGACGATGTAGCGGTCGATCGCAAAGGGCATGACAAAGCCATCACAGTAGTCGATGTGCTCGCCGATCAAATTCACACGGCCGGGTGCGGCTGCCGTGATGGTTGCGTGGGCTTGAAAGCGTTCCTTGAGTCCGGCTGCGGCGTCTGAAACGAGATCGGTGAGGTCTGGGTTGATCTGGAGCATGAGAATGAGTGGTTAGCTGGGTTCGACGGTAGCGGGCTGGTCAAGGCGTCGGCGATAACTTTCTACGGCTTGGGTCCAAACGCTGTGCATGCCTTCGTTAGGACGGAGCCAAACGGCGCGGTGCATCATGAGCATTGCCGGTGCAAGGTAAAGCAGTTCGGAAAGTTCATTTTTCGAAAGTCCGCCAGGTCCCAGTGTGAGGCAGCGCTCGGCAAGCGCTTCTTCGGATTCCCGGATTTCCGTGTGTTCCAGCAGGGAAACATGGACGCCGTTGACGTAGGGATCGACGACCGCTGCCACGAGTCCACGGCGACCTTCCTGCGAAGCATCGAGCGCGGGATCGACGGCGGCAGTGGCGTTGTCCGCGAGCACGATGATATCAGGTGGATTGAGTTCCTCGGGAGTGGAGAGGATTTTCCGTTTGGCGAGGGCACGACCGTAGCGGGAACGGCTGGTCCATACAGAAACCGGCGCGGCGAGCAGCAGCCCGAGCAGGATTGGGATCATCCACCCGGCGAATGCCAAATTGACCGGACGGCCTTTGAGATAATGTGGGCCGTAACCAATCCAAAGGGCGAGCCCTGTCCAGGCGATACCGAGGATGGTTTGGAATGCATGGAAACGGAAGGCATCTCCCCAGGACGTGCCGTCGGTTTCACGGTTCTGATTTCCCCAGCCGACCGCGCGGCCGAGGACGATACTCAGGACCATCATTGTATGGGCCGCCATGATGCAGGGAGCCAGCAACATGGACACGACGGTTTCGAAGAGAGAACCGATGATGATTGGAATGGCACCCCCGAAGGACCGTCTGATGCTGGGCGTGAGAACGCCGCCAATGACTGCGAGGATTTTCGGCAGGAAGAGCAGGGCGAAAATGCCGCCGGTCAGGATCAAGCTTTGTTGGAGACCCGTGACGTGGAACCAACGGGCCGCGTAGCTATCGAAGGGCAGGATGCTCAGGTTGGCGAAAGCGCGGTCCCAGGCGACCCACGTGCCGAGCAGAAGGAAAAGGAACCAAATCGGGCTGCCAAGGTAGGCCATGATGCCCATGAAAAGGTGCATGCGGACGGAAAACGGCAGCTTGCGGGCGAAAATGAGCCACATGTGCTGCAGGTTTCCCTGGCACCAGCGGCGGTCGCGGATGAGGTGATCGACAAGCGTGGGTGGGGCCTCCTCGTAGGTGCCCTCGATGTCCCAAGCGAGCCAGACTTCCCAGCCTTTCGCAACCATCAGCGCTGCTTCCACAAAGTCATGGCTCAGGATGCGCCCACCGAAAGGTTCGCGGCCGGGCAGGGCAGGGAGTTCGCAATATTCGGAAAACGGCTTCAGGCGGATCAGCGCGTTGTGGCCCCAGTAACTGCCACCGCTGAGCTGCCAAAAATTCAACCCACGGATGAAAAGTGGCCCGTAAAGGCGCATCGCGAACTGTTGCAGGCGGGTGAAAACGGAAACCCCGCGGATCAGTTTCGGCGGCGTTTGAAGAATCCCGAGGCGTGGATAAGCCTCCATGATGCGCGTCATTTTCAGGATGTCCGCGCCGTCCATCAGGCTGTCCGCATCGAGCACGAGCATCGATTCGTAGCGGCCGCCCCAGGTCCGGACGAAGTCGCCAATGTTGCCAGCCTTGCGGTTTTCATTCGTCTTACGGCGGCGGTAGTAGATCTTTCCGAAGGCGTCCAAACGACGGCAGAGATTGGTCCAGGACGTTTCCTCCAGCACCCACAGATCGAGATCCCGGGTATCGCTGAGGATGAAAAAATCGAATGAATCGAGCTGTCCGGTCGCTTCGATGGATCGATAAATCGCCTCGATCCGTGCACAGGTTCGCACGCTGTCCTCGTTGTAAACCGGCATGACCACGGCATGGCGCAAGGCGAGCGGGCCGGTTTTTCCTTCCGCGAGTTTGCTGATCCGCACGGATTGCTTGCGGCCGAGGATCGAATCAATCGCTCCGAAAATCGCGTGGAAGGAACCGAGGACCAGCAGGCCGTTCAGGATGATGAAAATGAGCAGCAGCGGGAAATGCGCTCTTTGGAAACCCATCCGCCAGAACAAATCCGCGAGCCAGAGACTGGCCACGATATTTACAATGACGACGCTGCCAAAGAAGATGGTGCGCCGCGCAACCATGCGGAAGCGGCCGAAGAACGGCTTCGTGCCATCTCCGAGTGGGGATTCAGAATTTTCCATAGGTGAAGAACCACACGGTGAAAATGATCACGGCCAACACGATTCCGGTGAACATCATGCGGACGATCGGGCTGCGGTCCATGGTTTCCCACCATTGGGCCGCGCCACTGCCGATGGCGTTGAGTTCGAGCGGCCGGGGGATCATCGTCAATTGGGCGAATTGGGGACCGGCGGCGAGATAGGATTTCTTCATGGCCTCGACGAATTCGGGCGGCCATGGGGCAGGGGTGAGGAAAACGCCCTGCCATTTTCCGGGCATGCCGGCCAACAGGAGTGCCAATCGTCCACGGGCGGCGAGACGGCGGTTTTCCAGCGGAACGTCGAGCACGTCCTGTGTCCATTCGGCCACTTCGGAAAGCGCTTCCTCCATTGCCAGAAAGCGCGCGGGCTTATCCGGTTCATTCACCCGTCGCGCGGAGGCACGCCAGAGAATGCTGCGGACGAGTTCCGCCACAAGAAGGCGGTTTCGCAGGCGCAGTGCTTGGAGATAGGCCTCGACGGCGGCGTAGGCTTCCTCCCACTCGTTGAGCTCAAGCTCGTTGAGGGGGCGAAGTGTGTCTAGGGAGTGACGCGGTGGACCCATGTTTCGGTGAGGAAATTATCTCCGCGCTTGATGCAACAACGAAGTTCGACAGGGCCCACATCGGCCAGCTTGCCGCCCTCGGCAGCAGAGGCGATTTGGAAGGCGACGCGCCAGCGGGAATCCGGCATCGGCTGGATGGTCACTCCTTGGATTTTGACTCGATCCGAGCCAGCTCCGGTCGCTTGGACCAGCGGGGTGAGCGGCGTATCGCTTTGCTGGTTTAGGGAATTTCCTGCGAAATCGATGACCATCGTGCGCAGCTCCGGTTGCCAGTCGTGCGCGCCCGAGCGGGTGGCAACGACGTGGCCGTCCGCCATCGACGGATCTTCGTTCATGGTCCAATGCTGGCGATAGGAAAACTCGATGCGGTCGCCGGGCTGAGGACTCTTGGCTGGCTCCCACATCGCCACCGTGTTGTCCAAAAGTTCACTGGTGGTCGGGATTTCCATCAGCGTGACACGGCCGGGACCCCAGTTGGAAGTTGGTTCCACCCAGAGGGAAGGGCGGAGGTGATAGGCCGCTTCGCCGTCCTCGTAAGCACAGAAACGACGGTCGCGCTGGAGGAGGCCGAAACCATCGCATTTTTCCATGTCGAAGGAGCTGAACTCCAGCTTGCCGGAATCGTTGGAAATCGGGCGCCACAACCGTTCGCCAGTGCCCATACGGATGGCGAGTCCATCGGAATCATGCACTTCCGGGCGGAAGTCATCGAAGCGGCGGCGGGAGTTTTCACCGAACCAGAACATGCTCGACATCGGCGCGATGCCGAGGCGCTGGACAGCCCGGCGGGTGAAGATCACTGCGGTAACCTCGACGATGGTGGTGTTGCCGGGATTGATCTTGAACTGATAGGCACCGGAATATGACGGACCGTCCAGCAGCGCGTAAACCCGTGCTTGTGTGTCGGTTTCCTCCGGCTTGTGCAGCCAGAATTCCCGGAAGCTCGGAAACTCCTCCTTCACCCCATCGACGCCAGTATCCACCGCGATGCCGCGTGAGGAAATTCCATAACGCTGGTTTTTCCCGAGTGCCCGCCAGTAGCTGGCACCTTGGAAGACGGCCAATTCATCGAAAACATCCGGGTTGTTGAGCGGTGCGTGAATCCGGAAGCCGGCGAAGCCGCCGTCCGATGGCAGGTCACCGTGTTTGTTGATCAGCGGACCGTAGTTAAAATAAGCCTCCGCCAGGCGGATCTGCTGCTGATGATGAATCGTGAATTCATTGAGCGTCACCGGCTCGCGGTAAAGATAGCCCGGATGTAAAAACATCGCGCGGAAAGGGAGTTTCTCCGCCGCCCACAACGCTTGATCCGGATTGAAGCGGATGTCGCGATATTGGTCATACGTCAGATTGTTCATCCAAGCCGGCAGTGCGTCCGGATTCGGCGCAACGTAGGGCTTGTTGGAAAGATCGCGGGCGCGGCTTTGGATATACTCGAATCCGACATCCTCACGTTCCCAAGTCTGACTTAAGGCGGGGGAAACGAGGGCTCCAAAAGTTGCAAGCAGTAAGAAGTTGCGTGGCACAGCAAGCGTCATAGAACCGTTACGCCCTCACAGTCAAGAATGGCGATTCGTATTTCTTTCATGAAGTTAACTAAAATCGCTCATGCGAGTGAAATGATAAGTCAAAATCCCGTCAAAATCGATGCGATCCGGGTCAGTGACCGGGCGTTTGGGATCGAAATCGACGAAAAATTTTTCACAGTGAAAGCCGCAATCCGCCAGCAACGAAAGCAGTTCCTGATGCTCGATCCAGCGGATCGTCTGGCGTGATTCGTAGCTGATCGGCACCTCTCCGTTGATCGAATAGCGGTGCTCGCGATGGACCAGTTGCTTTTCATGATCCAGCCGATGCCGCGTTTCCAACAATCCCGTGCGACCGTCCGGCAGGGTGGCGGTGTGATCGTGATACCATTCGTTTTCCGGCAAATCGCCGAGCAACTCGGCATAGGGCATGAAAACGGTCAGATAGAGCCCGCCATGGTTCTCGAGCAGTCCGTGCCAATGGCGCAAGGTGGCCTCGGGATCGGATGCGAGTTGCAGCGTGAACGCCGGTGCCAGCAGTGAGGAAAATTTGCGTCCGGGATTCCACGATGACATGTCGCCCTCGTGGACGTTCGCATGGATGCCAAGCTGTTTCGCCCGCGTTTTTCCCAGCTCCAACATGTCTGGTGAAAGTTCCAGTCCCTCCACGTCCAGTCCCATTTGTATCAGCGGAAAAAGCAGCCGCCCCGAGCCTGCGCCGATCTCCAATGCTGGCCCGGGAAATTTTTTAAGAAACTCCGCCATCAGGCGCACTTCGCTGCCATCATCCTCCGCCTCCCAAAAGGCATCATGCAATTCAGCTTCGAGCGATAGGTAAGGTTGCGACACCCGGAAAGGATGGGGGATTTCCGCTCGAATGCAAACCGTAGCTGGAAGTTGCGGCATTTCGATGAGCGAACGCATCCCCTGCGGGAATGCACAACGCGTTCACTCCCGGTAGGGAGGCCCGTTGCCGCAGGCTCGGTCGGCGGTTGCGCAGACCCCGTTTTTCGGCTGAAGCCAATGAAGAAAAAAGAAGACCGCTGTGCCGTCCTTGGCGCTGTGAGCCACGTTCCGTAAACTCATTAGGTGGGGTCGTCCAATGGTTTTCCGTCTTCCTAAAAAGGCATGACATAGTTCATCGGAAGATGACCCCGGTTCAATCATATCGGTTCGGGCCAGCTACCAAATTAGTCGCACACAGCAGTCGAGGTGAGACTACCGCCAAGCAGCTTTCCCGCAACCCAAATTATAAAAAAGAATAGGCTTCACAAACGGGATTCGAGCGCTTCAAAAGTCGATTTTTCCCTATCGCCCCGGGCTGAGGATGCTTACTCCTAGTGGCATGAAATTCGTTTGCCTGTGGTGCCTGATCCCTGCGATGGTTTTTGCTGACAGTCCTACGCTACCGGATCCGGATGATGCCGCCTATCCGGCGATCGAGCGCTTCGTGGAAGTGATGGAAGCCGTGCGCAAGCGCCACCCGGATGTGGACAAGCTGGCTTATGACCGGCTCGTGAACCACGCCCTCGAAGGGATGCTGGCGAGTCTCGATCCGCATTCCTCGTTCATCCATCCGGAAATGGCCACGCAGATGAGGGAGCACGCCGATCTGAACCCTGAACTTCCGTCGCTGGGGTTGGCTCTCGGGCTGCGTGATGATGGACCTTACATCGCAAATATTTCGCCGTTAGGTCCGGCGGCGCTCGCGAATATTCTTCCGGGTTCTTCGCTGTTGGAAATTGACGGCAGGAAAACCGCTGGGGTCGCGTTTCCTGAAATCATCGACCCGCTCCGTCGTGCGCCTGGCGAGACCACGAAATTTCTATTGAAATCTCCCGCCGCGCCCCGCCCGTTCGAGGTCTCGCTGGTGCATCGGCTGGTTGAGCAACGTTCGGTGGTGGAAACGAAAATTTGGAACAAGGAGCGGGGGATCGGCTACGTCCGGTTGGCGTCATTCGGGAACAATTGTGCCCGCGAGATGGAAGCGGCTCTGGATGAGTTGGAGGACAGCGGGATGAAATCGTTGGTTTTCGATCTGAGGGAAAACGGTGGGGGCGACCTTCATGAGACGGTGAAAATTCTCGGGCTTTTTCTGCCGCCGAATACCGCTGTTGTCACGACCCGGGGGCGTGATGGCGAATCCGCCGAACCGATGAAAACTCCGGACCGGCAGCGCCGGAAACGCGAGTATCCCGTGGTTGTTTTGCTCAACCGGATGTCCGCCTCCGCCTCAGAGCTGACTGCCGGAGCACTTCAGGATTTGAAACGGGCGACCATCATCGGGGAGCTCAGTTATGGGAAAGGCTCGGTCCAAAACATCATCCCGATGGGCGGAGGGACCGCGTTGCGTCTGACGATCGCCACCTATCACACGCCGTCGGGAAACACGCCGCACCGGAAGGGGATTACGCCGGATGTGCCAGTGGTGATCGACGACGTGAGCCGCGCCAATTTCCAAAAGCGCTGCCAGATGAATTCGCTGGCTCCGGAAGATCGCAAGGCCATCGATGCCTGGCAGGATCCAGTGATGGATGCGGCGCTCAAGGCGCTGTAGCGGCGCGTCGTCGAAAGGCATGTTAAGAAAACGGCGGACAGAATGTCCGCGGCACATAGTGCTCAGAATGAACGCGCTCCTTTGGCCATGATGGCCGCAGGGAGCGTTGACATTCTGTCAACTGAGTCAGAGTGACATTCTGTCGCCTGAAGCGATAACGGCCTAACCACGTGCCATTCGTCCATTGCCCTTATCCAGCCGGGAAAACGTCAACCACCGACACCCGCCGCAGCAGCATTCGTTGGGAAAAGAAAAGAGCGCGTTGGATATCCCCCCGGACTCACAACGCACTCTTTTTTCGGTGCCATCGGCTGGGGCTGGTTCGGTTGATTTCCCCCCGGAGATCAATTCGAAGCTCACGGCCCGGCTTTTTTTATTGGCTGAAGTTTTGAGGAGGCGGACCTCGCTCAGAACGGATTCAAATTACCTGAAGATCAGGAGATAGAAATTAATTTCATGTCTCATTTTCGGCCAACTGGTCTCAAAATCGGCCACAAAGGCAGTTTTCGAGGTTGGAGGTCAGGATTTCTGAAAAGTAAGGAGCTGCGCGCCTGGCTTTGTATGTAATGTAGTTGAACCCTTCAGGGTGTCTTCGTTACGCTTTGAAGACACCCTGAAGGGTTGGACTACGAACGATTTGGAGGGTGCGCCCTCAGACGGTGGGCTCTTCGAGAACGATCCGTGGGAAAACGGGCTTCGGTTTATCGATGGCGTGGCCGTCGGGAAGCAAACCCCAGTGGAGATCGCCGAGCTTGAGTGTGGTCAGGCTTGGGAGATTCAGTTGGGCAGCGAGCTTCGCGGTGACATCCGGCAGGATGGGGGAGATGAGCACGGCGATGTGGGCGACGCTTTCCGCGAAGTGATAGAGGATGGTGGCGACGCGTTCCTTTTTCTCCTGATCCTTGTTCAGCTCCCAAGGTTTCATGCGCTCGGCGTAGCCATTGCAAAAGGAAACGTGGCGGTTGAGTGCTTCGAGGCCTTTGGAAATATCGTAGTCATCCATCGCCGTCTGATAGGCGGCGGTGCATTCGGCGAGCGAGGTTTGCACGGCGGTGTCTTCCTCTTGCAAGGCCCCGCTGTTACTGAGGATGCCGCCGGTGAAACGCTGGCTCATGTTGAGGGCGCGGTTGCAAAGGTTGCCGAATTCGTTGGCGAGTTCGGTGTTGAAAAGCATGACCAGCCGGTTCATGTCGAAATTGGAATCACGACCGGTGATGATGTCGCGCATGAGGTAATAGCGCACGGCCTCCACGCCGAATTTGTCGGCGAGTTCGTTTGGATCGACGATGTTGCCGAGGGATTTCGACATCTTGTCGCCGCCGAGACCATTCCAGAAACCATGGACGAGAAGCTGGGGCATCTGTGCGTCGGAAAAGCCCATGGCGTGGAGCATGCACAGCCAGTAAATCCCGTGGGCGGGGATGAGGATGTCCTTGCCGATGACGTGGACCGGGCGACCGGACCAGATTTTTTCGAAATCAGGCAGCCCGGAATCCGGCGCGGCGTTGTAGCCGGCGAACGAGATGTAGTTGATGAGCGCGTCGAACCAAACGTAGGTGACGTAGTTTTCATCGAATGGGAATTCGATGCCCCATTGCAGGCGTTCCTTCGGGCGGGAAATGCAAAGATCGGTGCCCGAGTTTTTCTCAATCGCATTGAGGAGCTCGGATTTCCGAAAAGCAGGGATGATGGCGTCCGGGGTGGTTTCGAGGAAATTTTTCAACCAATCCGTGTGATCGCTGAGTTTGAAATACCAGTTTTCCTCCTCGATCTCGACGACCTCGCCCCATTCGGCACCGAAATTCCCGGCTTCGTCACGATCGCGTTCCTGGAGAAATTGTTCCTGCCTGACAGAGTAAAATCCGGCATGTGCTTTCTTATAGAGCTGACCTTGTTCTTGAAGTTTGCTGAGAATGCTGCGGACACAGGACTTGTGGCGCTCGTCGACGGTCTCGGCCCAGCCATCGTATTTCACATCGAGTTTTTCCCACAGATCGGAGAACTTATGGGTCGTGCGTTTGACGAATTCGCCTGGAGAAATCCCTTCCTTTTCAGCGGTCTGCTGGACTTTCTGGCCATGCTGATCGACGCCGGTGAGGAAATAGGCTTCGTCACCGCGGAGGCGGCGATAGCGGGTGATCACATCGGCGAGAACCTTTTCGTAGGCGTGGCCGAAGTGAGGTGAACCGTTGGTGTAATCGATGGCGGTGGTGAGGAAGAACATGGATGAAATTCTAAATCTTAAATTTTAAATTCGAAACGAAGAGGATCGGCGGGAGTGGTCGCAGCGGGGGAAGGGAAACATAGGTCGGGGCATTCGTGCAAGGACCGGAAGAAGATGCTACCCTTCACTTTTCGCAGACGACTGTCTGAAGAGCGTGACTACTTAGGGAGAACAGATGGAAGGCTTTGTGGCCGCTGAAGGGAATTGCGGCGAGACGCCGCAGCTATATTTTTGAGACTACCTATTCCTTCACCACTTTGCCGCCCAGCGAGAGGATCCGGGCGTTGCCCTTGGCTGCCTCGGCTTCGGGGATGTTGCCGTCACGGACATACATTTGGGAGAGGCCGGTCCAGGCGAGCAGATCGTTCGGGTGGAGGGTAACAGCTTGGAGCCCGCAACCGATGGCTTCCTTGATTTGGCCGGTTTTCAGAAGGGCCATGCCGAGGGCGTGCCAGCCATCGAAAAAGTCGGGGTCGAGCGCGACGCTGCGCCGGTAAAGAGCGATGGCTTCGTCGAATTCGCCAACAGCAAGGTGGCCGTTGGCGTCATCGAACAGATTTTGGAGGTCGTCGGACATGGATCTCAGATACGCGGCGACCGATGGATCACCATTAGTGTGGTTTGTAAAGTTGCTCGACCTTGGCGGCTTCGATGCGGGAGTTCATCCACGACATGTAAGCGATCGTTTCGTTTTCGTTCGTGCGGGCGGCGACTTCGCTATCGAGGCGTTTGGCGGCGTCCGGGTCTTTCACGACTTCGCGTTTTGCGACGTAGAGGATGAAGGCGCGGTCCGATTCGACAATCACGTCGGCAATGCTGCCGGGATCGACGTTGCGGGCGGCGGCGAAGAGGTTTTGCGGTTCTGTCGCTCCATCAGGGCGATAGGTGCTGTTGATGGAATCGAAGGTTTTCGTTGCGGTGATTCCAACTTCCTTGGCGGCATCGGCGAAGGATTTTCCACCCGCGATGAGAGCTTTGATTTTGGTCATGTCTTCGTTCGCCGCAGCTTTCATGGCTTCGGCGGCCTTTTCGGAAATGTATTGGGCACGCGCATCGGCTCGGGCTTCCTCATAGGTTTTCGGACGGGATTTTTCTTCGCCATCGAGGCGGGCGATCAGCCATTGGTTTTCGCCGATGGCGATAGCTTCGGAGATTTTCGAGAAAGGATCCGCAGTTTGCTGAATCTTGAAAAGCTCATCGACAGCCTTTCCGCCTTTGCTGGAGGCGCGGAGATTGATATCGAGTTCCTTTGGCGGGGTGGCCTTGGCGAAGAGTTCGGTGGTTTTTACCTCCCATTTGTTAGCCTTGGCGAGGTCTTCCAAACCGGAACCTTTTTGTTCCTCCAGCTTGAAGAGGAAATCGTCAACCAAGGTGTCGGTTTCGAGTTGCTTCGCACGGCGTGCTTCGGCGAGAGCGGTGGCTTTTTTTGCCTTTTCCTCGTCCTTTTTCGCCTTGGCGGCTTTCTTCACTTCATCGCTTGCAGTGGCATCGGCGATGGATTTGGGTGCGTCGGCCTTGTCTGCTTCCTCGGCTGGAAGCGTCGGAGTGACAAGAACATAAGTGAACTTGCGGAGCGGCTGGGTGGTGAAGGAGTCCTGGATGTTTTCCCAGTAAGCTTTGATTTCCTCTTCCTTGGGTTGGATTTTTTCCTCGAAAGGAGTGAGCTCCAAGCGGGCAAGCTCGCCGGTGATCTTCTGGTTCTCGAGGGCCAGATTTTTCGCAACCGCGTCGCGGTCCACGGAAAGTCCGGATCCGACGATGGCGTTGATTTTCTTCGATGCGAGCACGTCGGAAGCGAGTTCGCGGAGGTCGTTTTCGGTCAATCCGAGGCGGCCGATGCCCTTTTCGATATAATTGCGGTAGGTGTCCTGACTGAATTTTCCATCGGGTCCGGCAAAGGCGCGGAGGGATTTCAGGTAGGCGGAAACCTCTTCATCAGCCGGATAGATGCCGAATTCTTCCTTCGCCTGGCGGAGGATCATGCGGCCGACGAAGAACTTCTCAGCAGCATCTTCCTTGCTGGTCGCGCCGGTGGCCATGCCCATCAGGAATTGATAAAGCCCGAAATCACCGGCTTGTGCGAGGCCGGAAGTCAGTTGGAACGCTCCGCTGCCGAGGGTCTTGAATTCCTTATCGCTGTAGGTGCGATCGGCGATCTTGATGACGGCATGCTCTCCGGCCATCCCGCTGCGGACGGAACGGGAATCGAGGAATAAGAAACTGACGAAGAGGATCACGAGGATCACCATCATCAGGCCAGTGTATTTACGGATGTTCTCAATCATGAAATTTTCGGGCTGCCGTTTTGGAGACGCGCGGGGAGTTAAGAGGGTGATTGCAGCGGCTTCAATGGTTAATTCTCGGGGGAATCGGCTGGCGCGGCTGCGGACGCTCTGATCACTCCCTGCCAAATCCGGGATGGGTCGGGAGGCGAATGGCCGGGATCATGGATGGCACCCAAGTTAGAGAAGGTTTGCGAGAGAGCCTTTTCAGCCCCATTTTCGTGGGAGAAATTCACGACAATCAATGCCTCTCCCTCGCCCCTGACGACGATGGACTGTCCTTCCTCCGCCACTTCGGCCTCAAAGGGCAACACCCAAACATGCGCGGAAAGTCCGGAATCCGCAGTGGCGACGAGCTGCCGCCGATCTTCCACATGAGCGGGAATGTTGAGCGAAACTCGGAAGGACAACGCCCCGGGCTTATCCGTGAGGAGATGGATGAAAACGGCCTTTTCCTTGCGGGCGGCAACGACCGTGCGGGTGAACGTCGTCTTTCCATGTTGATAGGCGCTCTCGATCCTGCCATCCGCCAGTAATGATGGTTGTCGGATATTGGCGAGCCCGTACTCCCCCGTCAGCCAATCGATTCTCAGGTCGAAACTGTCCAGAGGAGTAGGGGATTCTCCCTCACCGAGCAGCTTGGCTTCCCCGGGAAATGTGAATCCACGTAACATCGATTTCTCGGCCGAATCGAAATAAAGCACCCCGCCATTTTCAGTCTGCCTCAGGAACGACTTTCTCCACGGATGGGCGATCCTGATTTCACGCGGCGGATCTCCCTTGGCCGCATGGATGCCCAGGCAGGCGATGAGCGGGAGCAAGGTTCTGGGAATCATCGGCTTCGAAAGACCGCATAATTTCGCCGGGTGCTGATGGAATTGCAATCTCCGGCTGCTCGCCTGATGGGAATTCGATGAAGAATCTGGCTTGCCCCGTGGCGGAAATGCGCGTTCCTTCGGCTCTTCATGAACTTTCGCTGGCTAAACGCAATCCTTTGGGGAAATTCGGTGGCACTCTCTTGGATGTGGGGCCTTGGCTTGTTTTTCAGCGTCCAGATGACGTTCATGTTCGGCCTGCAAGGGTTGCTGATCTTCGCCATCCCCAACGCGCTGGGGCTCATGCTGTTCGGCTTCCTCACGCAGATCGTGGCGAAACGGCACAGCGGGGGACAGGAATCGCTGGCGATTTTCTTCGATAAATTTTCCAAGCCGTTCCGACTGATTCTCTATCTCTATCAAATTGTCGCGCTCGCGCTGACGGTCTTCGCACTGAGCAAATATTTGTTCGGCTCGCTGGAACTGGTGCCCGGAGCGTTGAAATGGATCTACCTGACGATGGTGGTGTTCGTGGTGCTGGCGGCGGGTTGTTTGTTCGGTGAAGAATTCGGCATCCAGCGGATCAAGTTCGGCCACGGCATGTTCGGGGCGCTGTTGATCCTCTGCGTGGGAGTGGTGATTTTCAGCCTGCATCCTCTGGTGCCGGAAAACATCCATTGGACGGCCGCGCTTCCGGAAGCATGGACAGGGCCGAAACTCTACGGGTTCGCGATTCCTCTGCTGGTCGGGCTGTTGGTTGGACCATGGCTGGACCTCCAACACTGGCAGCGGGCCATTCAGATCCACCGTGAAAATACCTCGATCCGGGCCAGTTACTTTTTCGGCGGCCTGATCTTTTTCCTGATGCTATTGTTCCACGGTAGCCTCGCTGCATGGGTGATGGCGAAGACGAGCACGGTGGCGACAGACTACGAAAAAGGCCTCGATGGCTTCCGATATGCGCACCAATTGATCGTGCATTACATCGACTCGTTGCCCGCCTCATCGAAGGGACTGCTGCCTGCTGCGTATTATTCGTTTTTGGGAATTTGTGCGCTGACCACCTTGGACAGCGGCTACGTCGCGCTGAAATGGTTCCTCGGCGTGAATCTCGGAAAGAGCCAGAATTTGCTGATCGGCATGTTGCCCAAGCGTTTGCTGGAGTCGCCGATTCCGACGTTCCTGGTGGTATTGGTCATCACGCTGATTGCCTTGCTCGCGAAGTTGGAACTGGAATATTTCATGGTGTTCTACGCCTCGTTTTTCGTGGGTTACGCCTCACTGGCGATCGCACGTTGTTTCGTGCCGAATTCACAACATCCGTTGCCACAGATCCGGATGTTTTCGCTGGCGAGCATCTCATTGGTCATCTTCGCGTTCGGTTATTGTACCGGTGCTAACTTCCTGCTGATCCTCGGTTCCATCCTGCCGTTGATCTATGTCATCTGGCTGGTATTCAACTCGGACCTGTTGCGTGTCGTCACCGAAAAGGCAGGGGAGGTCATGGAAGCGGCTTCGGAAATTCCGGCCATCAAGGCCATCGCCAAAACCGCGACGGTCGCCACCGGCCTGGACGTCACCGCACCGCATGAGCACCACGCGCTGGCCGGACATTTCGAGGGCAATTGGTTCGTCTATTCCATGATTGCGACCTATGCGGACACCAATTCCGTCGGCAATGTTTACTTCGGAATGTATGGCATGTTTGTAGGGAAAACCCGCGAGCTGTTCTTCAACACCGCGATGCCGGACTTCGATCTCAAGACCACGAAATTCTTCATCCTCACCCGTTCATTCGAGCACAAATTCGTCCGCGAAGCCCGCGAGTTCGACACCATCACGGTGAAAATCAAAGTAGCCGATTTCAACCGGAAATTCTGCACACTGGAGCACCAGATCTTCGGCTCGGACAACGAGCTTCTCGGTAAGGGAAAACAAAGCCTGCTCTTTGTCGCCTCGAAGGACTACTCCCTTCTGGACATCCCATCCGAGGTCTATACCGCCTTCATGAAATACCTCGGATAGGCCGGAGGGGGCATCAGGGGAAGGGACGTCTCGTCCCTCGCATGGACGAGACGTCCATGCCTCCTAACGAAGCCGCGTCAGAGATTGGCCAGTGCCTCCCGGCTCACTCCGCGCAGCTCGAATATCTTGAGGATGGTTTCCTCGATCAGATTGTTGGGGCAGGAGGCGCCGGCGGTGATTCCGACGGTTACGGGTCGCTCAGGGGAAAATAGTTTCGAGTAATCCGAGGTTTTTTCCTCACGGTGGTGAAGGTCGTAGTGGACGATTTTTTCCAGCGACCGGATGCACGACGAGTCGCGAATGAAGAACGTCGGCAACTCCGGCTCCGCGATCTCGACGAGGTGGGTAGTGTTCGAGCTGTTATAACCGCCGACGACGAGTAGCAGATCCATCGGTTTTTTCAGCATTTCGAAAAGCGCGTCCTGCCGCTCCTGCGTCGCTCCGCAAATGGTGTCGAAGACCTGGAACGCCGCATCGTTCCCATCACGGTCGATGACGGCCTGGCGGATGTGGCGTTGGATTTCCTCGGTTTCGCTTTGCAGCATGGTCGTTTGATTGGCCAATCCCACGCGCTTCAGATGGATGTCCGGATCAAAACCTTCCGAGTGATGATCGACGAAATAGGTCAGGAATGACTCCTTGTTCCCGCCATGGCGGATGTAGTCGCAGACGTATTCCACATCGGTGACGGTCAGCACCACGAGGTAATGGCCATCGCCATTTTCCCCCAGCGCGCGCGATGCTGTGGCGAGGGTTTCTTCGTGATTGGACTTCCCGTGGATGATCGAAGTGATGCCGTCCTTCGCGTAGCCGCGCACCCTCCTCCAGACTTTCATGACATCGCCGCAAGTCGTGTCCACGACGTAGCAGCCGCGCTCCTCCACCTTGTTCATGAATGTGGTCGGAGCGCCGAATGCCGGAACGATGACCACATCATCCTCGGTCAGATCGTCATATTCGGCCGTCATTTCCAGCCATGGCAGCGAGATGATTCCCATTTCGCGAAGCTGACGGTTCACCTCCGGATTGTGGATGATTTCCCCGATGAGAAAAATGCGGTTGTCCGGGAAAACTTTCCGGGATGCGTAAGCGAGATCGATGGCGCGTTCGACGCCGTAACAGAAGCCGAATTGCTCGGCCAGCAGTAGCGTGGTGTTGTCCACTGTCATCCTGCCGCCCTTGTCGCGAAGCTTCTCGACAATCGTCGAGTGGAAATGAACCGCCACTTCTGCGGCGACACGTTCCATCACGTCCGGGCGGCGGACGTTCACTCGGGGTTTCTTTGCCTTGCTTGAAGCTTCGCTCATCGGCGGTGGATATAGTCGCGATTTCGGCATCGACCAACTCATTTTAATCGGAAGCTCGTCCCCTCAAAGACGCCGTTTTCCGGGCTGGCGTCAGGGAAATGTTGTAAACCAAAGGATTTGGAGCGACATATTCCACTCTAGATCACCGTTCTGTTGAAACCCATCCTCCGCAGTTGGCCAAGTGTCCTATGAAATCCATCTTGCGACGTTCCGTTTTTGCGCTGCTCCTCCTCGTGGTTCCGCTTCACGGGGAAGCAATGCTCCAGTTTTTCAACACGAGCTGGGCGGAAATCACGCGGAAAATGCCGGAGCTCGCGGAAGCAGGCTACGATTCGCTGTGGCTACCGCCGCCGACGAAGGGCTCGGGCGGATTGTCCGTGGGCTATGATATCTGGGATCGGTTCGATCTCGGCTCGAAAGACCAGCGCGGCAGTGTGCGGACCCGGTATGGCACGGAGGCCGAACTGATCGAAATGGTCCGCGTCGCCCATCGGTTTGGCGTCAGGATCTACTTCGACAATGTGATGAACCATAACGCCTTCGATGTGCCGGGCTACAATGCCTCCACACCGATCGATGTTTATCCGGGCTTCGTGCCTGAAGATTTCCACCTTCGGAAAACGGAGGACGGATTCTATCGGAAATGGGACAACACCCGCGATTGGAATGATGCTTGGCAGGTGCAGAACCTCGGGCTGGCCGATCTCATCGACATTTCCACCGAACCCGGCACCACCAATTTCAACCACGGTGCCTACGAGGGGGACACGATCCCGAAAATCGAGTTTGTCAGGCATCCATCGAATCCGGAGTTCTATTGTTATATTCCCACCGGTGCCGGCCAAAAGCATTCGGCAGGGCAGGGCAGCTATGTGGGATTTGGTCAGGGAAACGGGATCACCACAGCCTCCATCGCGGCGAATGCGTTGTTTTACTCGGAGCGCGTTGAGGATTTCCTTGATCGTTCCGCTCGGTGGGAACTCGATCGGACAAGAGCCGACGGCTTCCGTCTTGATGCGGTGAAGCACACGCCCGCTGATTTTTTCGGCGCGACTTATGGTGCGGATAAAAATTCATCGAACTACGGCTACACCGGTCAGGTTCAGGCCCAGTTCAATCTTAGCCGCGGCTTCTCGGATTGGAGCAATCACCGGAACAGTGTTTTCGATACGGAAGTTCCACGCGACGATGCGATGCTCTTCGGCGAACATCTGGGGCAGCCTCCCGCATATGGTTCCTACATCGATGCCGGAATGCGCCTCGTTGATAATGACCTGCGCTCGAACATGAACAATCTGTTGGGAAATCCCTCGGCCGGATTGTATGGCTATGACCAGCCCGGTAGCGGTGGTTTTTCCGCAGCGACTTCGGTGATGCACGCGCAGAGCCACGACAATGACTACGCCTCACGCCGCGAACTCCAGCACGCGTTCTATTTTACTCGGGAAGGCATGGGCTTGGTTTATACCGATGGGAATTATCACGCGGAAACACTCGGCGAAAGCGGCGGCGCATTTCCACGCCATGCGAACACCGCGTTTCTCGGTCAATGGTCCGACGAGCGCATTCCCAATCTCACTCATTTTCATCAGAACTTCATCCGTGGCTATCAGAAAGGCGCGAAGGGCGATGATGCGGATTTTGTCGCTTACGAGCGCATCGACAAGCGCGTGAATAGCTCAATGTCCGATGCCGACGGCGCTGTCGCCCTGGTCATGGTGAATGATAACTTCGCATCCGGTTTGGGGCGCGATTTCACCACTTCATTTCCTCCCGGTGCCTTGCTCTATCAATATTCCCGGGGCGCTGCGGCAAATGGCCAGACGATGAATGGATTTTATCTGACGCTCGGCGACGGTGGCAGCGGTCGCGGTTCTATCAGTGGAAACATCGGCAATGCCAATGGCACGATTGTCCCGTCCGGCGGATATTATTTGTTCTCATGGAAAAATCCGGATCCCTCCAATCTTTGGTCTGCGGCAGGTGGTGCGCCAATCACCATCCAGCAAGGCGGCCAGCCGGTCGGTACGGTTAAGGTTACCCGCCGCGATGGGCCGAACGGCGATCCGAATTTCAATCCCTATAACTTGGCTGACTCCGATCCTGCGGACTATGCCTATCAAATCGACATCCCGCGTGTGACCGACGGCACCAATCTGAAGTTTGTGGCGCGTGCCGACGGCTCGGCCGAGAACATCCTGTTTAAACTTGACGGCGGCATCGATCTCAATGGGGCCGGCACGGACGCTGCGAAGCGGGACAATCCGCCGGATGCCAGCAACGAGGTCTTTCTCGGCTATGAGCAGCCGACCTTTGTGGAACGCCAGGGCGCGGAAAAATTCGCGGCCGCCGATACCGCGCATTGCAAGATCGGATCCGCGGGTTCTGAGACATGGCAGGTCGTTTCCGGAGTGGTCACCCGGAATGATGGAAACGGCACGAACCCCACTCCGGCCAATTCGCCGGCGTTCGTCTATCATGATCCCGCCGCCGCCCTGCCCGCCGCCGTTGGCACCGGCAACCAGTATCAGGTTTCAAGCGGCAAAACGTGGGTTTATGTGAAAACCCCCGCCGGACTATCAGGTTTCATCGGCGCTCTCTACTATACCGTGGGCGGCATCACTTACCCGGAGGGCGCTGGAGGGGAGGGGAGTTTCGCCGCGACGTTGGCCGTGCCTTTCGTTTACGCAACCGATGCGGACGGCGGTTCCTGGTGGAAAGCCGAGATCAATCCCTCGCCCGCCGGGACCCTGCGCTACAAGGCTTCCATTTTTCGAAACAATGATGGCGTTTTTCCCATCTCATCGCTTTTCCCGAGCAATGTTTCGAACAAGGATCTTAAGTTCGATATGATGACGGTTTTTAAGGTCGATAATTTCAACGCGTCGACCATCCAGTATTTTCCTCAGAACGATTACGCTCGCACGCCGGTTCCGGGCACCGCCTATGACACGTGGCCGTTGGCGAAAGACACAGGTCTTTCGGAAGGTTTCCATATCCTCCGGGCCCGCGCCTTCCTGAAGCGCGACAGCCGTGCTCCGATCTATAACACTTTCACCCAGACGTTTTACTATGACGCCGCCACTCCAGGGGGGCAGATTGTTTATCCGGGATCAGATGGCGAGACTGTGGGCGGCAGCGAGTATGGAGTGGTCGTCCGCGCCGATACTTCGACTTCCGAAATGTGGTATCGTATCGATGACGGAGACGCTTCCAACGATGATACCGCCACCGGCGCGACTAACGGCAATGGAGCTTGGGTAAAGGGAACCGAAACCACGCCGTCCGCCGCGATCATTCCGTCGAATTCAATCTATGGCCGCGAGTATCGTTTCAACTATGTGAACATCCCGTCGTCCGGCACGGCGACGATCCAAGTCCGACTGAAGGAAATCAGTTCCTCTGCGGATAACAGCTTGGGCGACGTTGCCGGACATTTCACCACGCTGACCCGCACCGTGAATACCGCCGGTCCGGATCTGCGGTTGTTCGTCGCGTTTCCTGCTGCGGATGGCGATGTGATCGGAGACAACTATGTGCTGAAGGGCTATTTCTCAAAAGCACTTGCGGATGGCTTGAGCGAGGCGCAATTGAAGGCCCGCTTCATCGTTCGTTATGGTGCGAATGAAGGTTGGCCGGCTTCCGCTCAGTCGCTCGCTCCGGAAGCGATCTCCATCAATTATAATGAAACTTCCAGTTATCATGCCATCGCATTCACGCTGCCGAATCTTTATAATGGGGTGTCGGATTTCCTGCACCGTGTGGAAATTACCCATGATCGCCCGACGCCTCTGGTCGATCTCGTCGCTTCCCGCCGGGTGAAAGCCGCGCCGAGCACCAAGCCCCGCGTGACCATTCTTCAGCCGCAGGAATTTGATAGCAATGGCAAGCGGGTGGAAATTGTTCTGCCAGATGGACCGGGCTCGGATCAGCTCGCCTACACCGTTCGGGTGGAAACGGACATTCAGACGACTGCCGTGGCCCTCACGTTTTCCCTCGGAACAGGCACGCTGACACCCGTCGATGCGGATCCTGTAGCCGCGGGAATCCAGCCGGTGATCCAGGGTTCAAGCGCGTTCTGGGACTTCACCTGGACGATCAACGCCCCTGGGACTTTCCGGCTTCTCGCCACCGCCACTTCGCCGGGCGGCGTGAACACGGATCAACGAAACGCATCTGTCATCCGCCGCCAGATCGTGGGCGATGATCCGAATGATCTCGATGACGACGACGATGGTCTTGCTGACTTCGATGAAGGAACCGTCACCCCATTGCCCAATGGATTCGCGATCGATGATCCGCGCTACAAGTCGAACCCTGAATCCTGGACTAACGGAGATGTGCATATCGCGGCTGCTTATGGCCATTCGAATCCGCTGTTGCCGGATAGTGACAACGACGGCTTGCCGGATGGTCTCGAAGTCGGCTGGCGCACGCCCGGACCTGATACGTCGATCATCGCGGACACCAATGGTGACGGTCAGCCGAACTTCGTTGGCGACCTTGATCCTCCGTTTTATAATACTCTGGACAATCTAGGGAAAGTTCCCGGCGTCAATACCGCCAGCGAGGGTGGCGATCGTTCCAAGCAACTTCGCGGAACGATGACTGATCCTAGCAATCCTGATTCAGATGGAGACGGAATTCTTGATGGCGTGGAGGATGCGAACCACAACGGTTGGATCGATGGCGATGGTTCCTCACTCGCAACCACCGCCGATCCAACTCTCGCCAGAAATTGGCCGAACGGCGTCGGCGATCCCGGAGAAACCTGGCTGGAAACCTCGCCGACCAATCCCGACACGGACGGCGACGGCCTGTCGGACGGTTATGGCGAGGACAAGAATTTCGACGGTAAAATCAATGGTGACACGAACGCCGACCGCATCTGGCAGGCAGGCGAGGTGTGGACCGAAACCAATCCTCTGAATGCGGATACCGATGGCGACGGCCTGCCGGATGGTTGGGAAGTGAAATTCGGCCTCAACCCGTTGGACAATGGCACACTGGCATTCGACGGATCGACCGCCAATCCGATCAACGGAGCCTCCGGCGATCCTGATGGAGACGGCCTCACTAATCTCCAGGAATACACCGCCGGCACCGATCCCCGGACTAACAATGCTGTGGTGCTGGTCCCCGGTGAGAAAATCCTCATCGGGCCGGTGGCTGATGCCGATGCTGTGGTCAAAGGCACCGTGACGAATCGCAAGGAATTCACCGATTGGAAAGCTGACGATCTGGTGGCGCTCGATGAGTTCGAAGGGGACGGCTCAGGCAATCAGGGCGGCGATACCTATATTGCAAATGACGGCTTCGACAGCTCACGCGACATCGTTGCCTTCTATGCTCGTGATGGTGGCGATCCCTCCGTTGGCGGAACCGGTGAGTTTTATTTCCGCGTTGATTTTCAAGACCTGAAACCTTACGCGGAGGAAGGGAACCTTGATGTGTATGTCGTCATCGACAGCGGGAATCCAGCGGTCGGTGAATACGCGTTGCCGAACGATATCGATACCGGGACAACCATGCGCTGGGAGGCGGTCGTCGCCGTTCGCCAGTCCAACAAGGGCGAGGTATATGTCGCCGATTCCAATCCAGCAAACAACACGACCTCGATCAATCAAGCGCTCGTCGGTGTGGAACGCCGCGACCAAACTTCCGCAAACGGATTCCGCAAAGCCTACTTTGATAGCAAGCTCGATGCTTGTGAATTTTCAATCTCGCGCCAGGCATTGCGCGATGCCGGGTGGTTAGGGGATCCTTCGACATTACATTTTCAGGTCTTCACCACCAAGGATGGAACCCAAAACAGTCCCCAAGGCCCCGGAGACATCGGCGGACGTTCTGATATCCGGGATACGATCAGTGACGACTGGCTCTCCGAGGATTACTGGCGTGATCAGGCCTATATCAGTGCGAACAGCGAGTTGCGCACGTCGTTCAGCTACAACGGACCGGATCGCGGCAAGCGTGCGAAAGTCATGATGCTCACCCACGGCAACGAACCGATTCTCGCCGGATCTGAAATCCAAACCCGCATCAACGACGGTGCGGGCGCTGGATACTACCGAATGCTCGATGCTCACGAGGCTTATGGGGCGAAAGTCGGACTGCATGTCACTCCCACGCTGGCCTCCGCCATCCAATGGTCATCGGTTGATCCTGCTACTAACAAGCCGTGGCTGGATGGTCCCGCTTTCAACCAGCGGATCGGAAGACTCGCCGCCGAGGGCACCGTGGAAATGATCGCGTCCACCTTTGCTGATTCGCCGATGTCATACTTCAGTCAATCGTTCCTGGCAGACAACGTTGATCTATCACAACGCACCTTGAATGCGATCTATGGCACGCCGCCATCGGCGCGGGTTTTCTGGATTCCTGAGCGGATCATGGACGAGGGCGTGATGGGCAAGGTTTCAGGCCTCGGCTATTCGCACATTTTCGCCGATCAATTCCGGCACATCCTCGATCGCTTCGGGCGTTCCAGCGCCTTGCAGGATGATGGCTATCGGATCAATCGAATCAACGGCCTCAACACCATCGTCGTCAATGATCAGGCTTCGACATTCCGTTTCAGGAATACTGATAATGGCCTCGACTCGAATCTACGCCAGCTCCTTTCCCGCAAGGCGCGGAGTGGCGAGCAGCATCAGTTGCTCGTCCTCTACAGCGATTGGTCGGACTTCCGCAGTAAGGCCAACGTGGATGCCTATGATAAAAACATCGCCTGGCTCGCGAGTCGGCCGTGGATCGAACTGGTCGGCCCCGATGAGGTGGCCC
>JBDSZP010000134.1:0-8763 GCA_039925065.1 Luteolibacter sp. | reverse complement strand
CTGCTAAAAAAGGAGGACAAACAGATCGAGGAGGTTTTCCAAACCGAATTCGAGAAGCACGTTCGCACTCATTTCCAGTCAAAGCTCTCGCATCTGACTTACCAGGATGGTCTGTTCCGCGCCACCTTCCTAACGAAGTCAGGCGAGGAGACGTTCGAGGCCGAACGCGTCCTTTTTGCGACAGGCCGAATAGCTAACAGCGACTCGCTGGATTTGGAAAAAACCGGACTCGCGACGAATGAGAAGGGTTTCATCCCCGTCAACGAACACCTCGAAACAGCGGTGCCCGGCATCCACGCGACCGGCGACGTGAACGGCCGCTACATGTTGCAACACGCCGCCGCCCACGAAGTACAATACCTGCGGCAGAAATTTCTCAAAGGTGGCGCCTGGCCCATTGACGAAAAGCACGTGGCTCACGCCGTTTTCTCCCACCCCGAAGTCGCGTCGGTCGGCTTCACCGAGGAACAACTCAAGGCGGCCGGCACGGCCTACGTTTGCGTTTTCGAAGATTGGCTCGCCAGCGCGCGTCTCGAAGCGATGCGCATCGATTATCCTCGGGTGAAGTTGCTAGTTTCGCCTGACGACTTTTCAATCCTCGGCTGTCATCTCGTCGGCCCTGAATCCTCCACGCTGCTGCATCAGGTCATGACCGTGATGCGATTGAAGAACGACGTGCGCGAACTGGCAGATACGATTTACATTCATCCCGCGCTCAACGAGTGCCTGCTGGCTGCGGCGGTCAAAGCGATCGGGAAAGTGGACGAAACGCACGGGTAATTTCCCTGTTGTTGCTTGACCCGGCCGCGCCATCCCTCCAAGTTGCCGCTCCGCCGTTTGCCCCGATGGCAGCGGTGTGCCCTAATCGAACCAACCTACCGAGCAGCCATGGCCGCGAAGATCTATACCACCAAGGACGCCCCGATCGCTCCTCTCAAGAAGAAAACCCTTGCCGTGATTGGCTTCGGCTCGCAAGGCCACGCCCACGCGCTGAACCTCAAGGACAGCGGCCTCAAGGTCATCATCGGCCTCTACAAGAAGTCGAAGTCCCGTGAAGTCGCCAAGAAACTGGGCTTCGAGGTCATGGACACCGCTGAAGCCGTCAAGGCTGCCGACGTGATCTTCGTCGCCACTCCGGACACCGTCATTCCTGCCGTTTACGAAAAGGACATCGCTCCGAACCTCACCAAGGGCAAGACCCTCCTCTTCTCCCACGGCTTCGCCGTTCACTTCAAGACGATCACTCCCCCGAAGGATGTGGATGTCATCCTCGTCGCTCCGAAAGGCCCTGGCCACACCGTGCGCTCGCAATTCGTTGCCGGCAAAGGCGTTCCCGGCCTGATCGCGATTCACCAGGACGTTTCCGGTAAAGCCAAACAAACCGCGCTCGCCTGGGCCGGTGGTGTCGGCTGTGCCCGTGCCGGTGTGTTTGAAACCAACTTCCGCGAAGAAACCGTGACCGACCTCTTCGGTGAGCAAGTCGTTCTTTGCGGCGGTGCAACCGCTCTCGTGAAGGCCGGATTCGAAACGCTCGTCGAAGCTGGCTATCAGCCCGAGATGGCGTATTTCGAGTGCCTTCACGAGCTCAAGCTCATCGTCGACCTGATGAACGAGCAAGGCATCGCCGGCATGCGTTTCTCGATCTCCGAAACCGCTGAGTGGGGCGACGTTTCCGTCGGACCAAAGATCATCGACGAGTCCGTCAAGAAGCGCATGGTCAAGCAGCTCAAGGAAATCGAAAGCGGCAAGTTCGCCAAGGAATGGATCGCCGAATACGAAGGCGGCTACAAGCGCTTCAACGTCCTCCGCAAGGAAGGCGAGAACCACCAGATCGAAAAGGTCGGCGAGAAGCTCCGCTCCACGATGAGCTGGATCAAGCAATCCAAGATCAAGAAGGGCGCCAGCCAAGCAAGCCTGATCTCATCCTCGAAGTAATTCGCAGGATCTGAAACTTCAAACGCCCGGTTCCTGAAAAGGAGCCGGGCGATTTTTTTGAGGAACGCTTTCTCGCTGATAGCCCGTCGAGGCAGCTAAAAACAAAAACACCGCGCCGGAAATCATCCGGCACGGTGTGAAGCTTCCGAAGAAGAAGTGGAATCAAGTCGGCTGCTCACCGCGGGCCATGACGACCTTGCCGGTACGAACCGTTTCGATGATCTCGAATTGGGAGAACATCGCGATGGCGGCATCGATCTTCGAAGAATTTCCCGAGACAAGCGCGATCATCGAAGTCGGCGTTAGATCGACGGTCTTTCCGCCGAAATGCTCGATGATCTGAAGGGCCTGGGTCCGCTGTTCGTCGGAAGCGAGGAACTTGAGAAGAATCAGTTCCTTCACCACGGCGTCCTCGGTGTCGTGCTCGGAGCAGTGAATCACGTCGATCAACTTGTTCACCTGCATGATGATTTGGCCGAGGCCTTTCGGATCGCCCGAAATGCCGATGGTCATGCGGGAGAAATTCGCATTGCGGCCTTCGGAGACAACCAAAGAATCGATGTTGAAAGCACGGCGCGAGAACACTTGGCAAATACGCATCAGGACTCCCGGCTCGTTATTCACGAGGATGGAGAGCGTGTGCGACGGGCCGCGAATGAGCGCGGGAGCCGGAACGGGAGTATCTGTGGTCACGATGGTCTGGGGCATGGGTCTGAAATTCTAATCTTAAAGTTTCAATTCTAAATGAAAAGCAGCGTCAACGATCACGTGGAACCAATGGGTTTTGCCATTTTACCCTTGGGAGCCTCGGTGATCATATCTTCCAGTGCGGCACCGGCGGGAATCATTGGGAAAACGTTTTCCGTCTTCACGCATTCCGCATGGATGAGGATCGGGCCGTCATTGTAGGCGAGGGCCTTTTCCAACATGCGGGTGACATCGGCCGGGCGCTTGATGTGGACCGACGGGATCCCGTAGGCCTCTGCGAGTTTGCAGAAATCAGGATTGCCAATGAGGTCCACTCCAGAGGTGCGGTCTTCATAGAAAAGCTCCTGCCACTGGCGGACCATGCCGAGGTAGTGGTTGTTAAGAACGACGATTTTGATAGGGAGCTTGTGAATCTGCGCGGTGGCGAGTTCGAACAAGGTCATTTGGAATCCGCCATCACCGGAGATCGAAATCACGGTGGCATCCGGGCAGGCGAGTTGCGCTCCGATGGCCGCCGGGAAGCCAAAGCCCATGGTGCCAGCCCCGCCGGAGGAGAGCCAGTGATAGGATTTGTCGTTCTTATAAAACTGGGCCGCCCACATTTGGTGCTGGCCCACGTCGGTGGAGACGATGGCCTTGCCTTCGGTGAGCTGATAGAGCTCGTCGATCACCTGCTGCATGCGGAGGCCGCCCTGCTTCTTATAAGCGAGTGGGAACTTTTTCTTGTAGCCGTCGAGTTTGACCAGCCACTCGGAAGTTTCGAGCGGGCCGATCTTTTCGTTGATCTCAGTGAGCGCTGCCTTGGCATCGCCAACGATCATCACATCCGGCACGATCATTTTCCCCGACTCTGCAGGGTCGATATCGATATGGATGATTTTCGCGTCCTGACAGAACTTGGACGGCTGGCCGATGATCCGGTCGTCAAACCGCGAGCCGATGTTGATCAGAAGGTCGCATTCGCAAAGCGCTTTGTTTGCATAGGCGGTGCCGTGCATGCCGAGCATCCCGAGCGAAAGCGGATGGGTTTCCGGGAAAACGCCTTTACCCAAGAGCGTGGATGTCACGGGACAGCCTAGCGTTTCCGCCAAATAGAGGAGTTCCTTGTCCGCACGTGCGATCATGCAGCCTTGCCCTGCGAGGATCACGGGGCGCTTGGCTTTCGAGATCAGCTCCGTCGCTTCCTTGACGGTTTTCGCGCAAATTTGGAAACCCGATTCAGGGTTGTATCCTGGCAAATTGAACGTCGGGTTCATTTCGCCTGAAAACGGTCCTTGGGAAATATCCTTGGGCACATCGATCAACACCGGTCCCGGGCGGCCAGTGGTCGCAATGTGATAGGCCTCACGAGCGATGCGCGGGAGAGCATTGGTGTTCTTGACCAAATAATTGTGCTTCACCACCGGAATGGTGATGCCGAAAATATCGGCTTCTTGGAAAGCATCCTTACCAAGCATCCAAGTCACGGTTTGACCGCAAATGACGATCATGGGAACAGAATCCATCATTGCCGTCATCAATCCGGTGACCGTATTTCCGGCACCAGGGCCAGAAGTCACAAGCACTGCGGCAGGCCGACCGGTCGCCCGGGCATAGCCATCCGCCATGTGGACAGCCCCTTGCTCGTGACGCACGAGGATGAACTTCATCTTCGTTTTGACCGTCTCAAGCGCATCAAAAATCGGAATGGCAGCTCCACCGGAGTAGCCAAAAATGTATTCGATACCGAGGTCATCCAAGGTCTTGATAAGCGCTTGTGCGCCGTCCATTTGCTCTTTGCTCATAAAAATGTGGTTTCGGACGACAAACTTACACATTCATGACATACCATCAATCAAAAATAGACGAAATACTGTCGAATTTCATTTATTTACACAACCTCACTCATCAAAAACTGTAGTTTTTCACCAAACCGCCATTCGCTCCGCGCGGATTCCAGAAAAAACCAAACGCGCCAGACCCTCGGCTGGAAATTTCCCGGATTGCTTCAATGGCGTTTCCCGACAAGGGTTGTGGCGTTGGAAATGAGTTCGACGAGGTCATCCGTGCAGCGGGGGGACGGTCGCCTGTGGGCGATCGCCCTCGGGCTATCGTTGTTGGTCAATATGATGCTGGTGGCGATGATCGGCTTGGCAACCGTGCATTCGGAAATTCTCAATAAGGACCGCCTCCCGGTCAGCTCCGCTCTTCCACCCGCTGCGGAGACAGCAGTCAGCATTTACCCCCAAATGGCTTCTGCTAAGTCCGCCGCTCCGATCACACCCGCAGCGCCGGAAAAGACTCATTACGCAAGAACATCCCCTGATCAAACCGCCTCCAAGCCAGAGAAACCAGCATTCATCGGCGAGCGCGCCACCGAAGCCACCAGCGACCGTGCGCCGGTCGCAAACGCTCCCGAAATGCCGTCCCAAAAGGGTATCGCACCCAAAGATCAGGAAGATTTCGAAACCACCGAAAGCAATTATAAGGACGGAAAATTGGGTGACAACCAAGCAACCCCGCCCGTCCCCCCGCTTCCCCCATCTCCACCGACACCGGATATGGACCACGCTCTCGCCGAAAACTCAACCGAGGCTCAGAAATCTGAAGCCCCCGGCAACGACGACCAGAAGACCAGCCCACCTTCGATGGAACACTTGCTTCAGGGACCAAATCCCGTGGATGTTTCAGTGCCAAAAGAAGCGCCGAAAAGCGAAACCATCAAGCCGGAGCCGCCCAAGCTACCGAAAGATCGCGAAAAATCCACAGCAGCCACGGACAGCCCAAAACCGAAACCCCAGCCAGCGATCAAGGATCCAACATTCAGCGGCTTCCAGCGCAAAGCGGCGATCACCGGTTCCATCTCGCGCAACGGCCGCAGCGCTCTGGCAGTGGCAGACACACCGCTGGGCCGTTATGAAGCGACCATCAGCCGAGCCGTCGAACTCGAATGGCAGCGAAACTGCGTGCGCCATCGGGATTTTATCACACCGGGATTTCTCACGGTCCGGTTTTATGTCGAAAGCAGTGGCCGGGTGCGCACCGTCACGTTTGTGGGGGAGATGGAAACCGGCGAAGTCCAGAAAGGCTTCACCCTGAATTCCATCCGCGATGCCGAAATTCCGGCAATGCCGCCTTCACTCAAAAAAGAATACGAGAAGGAACCGCTCGAACTCATCTTCAACTTCTATTTCTAACTTTTCACCATGATCGAAATCCTCCATTCGCACCTCGCCTTCAATCCCGCCGACGGCCTCCAGACCACTTGGGAATTCCTCCTCAAGGGCGGCAAATTCATGATCCCGCTCGCACTCACTTCCGTCGCCGGGATGATGGCCATTCTCTACAAATTTCTATCGCTATCCGGAAACAGGGTCGCCCCCAAAGCACTGGCCCGGGATGTCTCCCAATTTCAGGAACGCATCCAAACAGAAAGGACAGATGCGATTCTGAGAGAATTCGAAAAAGGCGAAAGCACGCTCGCCCGACTCTCAGCCGTCGTTGTCAAACATCGCGGTCGGCCCCGGAGTGAAATCACCCATGCCGTGGAATCCGCAGACCGGGAGGAAACACTTCATCTTCACGCCGGCATCTCGGTATTGGATACGGTCATCACCATTGCACCATTGTTAGGATTGCTGGGCACTGCGTCGGGACTGGTCCGGATTTTCCAAGGACTGGGAGACAATTCCGACCACCTCGCCATCGCACGTGGCATCGCAGAGGCTCTGACCACCACCATCGTCGGGCTCGCCATCGCCGTTCCCTGCGTGATCGCGCATGGCTATTTTGTCCGCCGCATCGAAATGCTTACAGCCCGCCTTGAAGCCCTGTTGGGCGATCTCGCCATCGTTTGCGAAAAACCGAACTCGAACTGAACTGCCATGCGTTTTCATCGTCCCAAAACCACACGCAGCCAGATTGCGGTCATTCCGATGATCGACATTCTGTTTGTGCTTCTGGTTTTTTTCATCGTTTCCACGGCGTTCAAAAAGCCCCGCGATGCCCTGCGCATCGAGCTGCCAACCGTGCGGGAAATCCCTTCCGACAAGGTTTCCGATTCGCGCTCCATCATTGCCGTGGATGCGCTGGGCAATATTTCACTGGATTCTCTGGCTGTGCCGGAAGGGCTTCTGGAATCCTACCTCATCGCCTATCAGAAGCAAAACCCAGGCCGGAAACTCGAGCTCGAAGCTGATAAAAAGCTCCCGCTGGAACGTCTCCTGGGAGTCTGGGACTCGCTCACCAAGGCCGGCATCCAGATCAAGGACGTCCCCGCCCGTATCAAATTGCCCGGCTCATGATCCAGATTGCCAAGCCCTTCTGATTTCATAGAATCGCGGTTATGTACCGCATCACGTTGATCTTGTTTTCAGTAGTTTCGATCGCCAGCGCCCAATGGAACAATCTCTGGCCGACTGACGCACCTGGAGCAACGCGACCACCTGCAGGAACTGAAAAAAACGGAGAGGGGGGACACCTTACCGACATTGAAACCCCTCAATATGAAGTTTATCTGCCTGATAAGGACAAGGCAAACGGAGTCGCCGTGGTAATTCTCCCGGGTGGCGGCTATGGATTTCTTGCGTCGAACCACGAAGGCCATGAGATCGCCAAATGGCTGGCGGATCGCGGCATCACAGCAATCGTCGTGAAATACCGTGTCAGCGGAAACCCAGCTTTCGGCTATCAATATCCGGTCCCATTTCTTGATGCCCGTCGGGCCATCCGCACCGTTCGAAGCAAGGCCGGCGAATGGGGAGTCGATCCGAAAAAAGTAGGAATCATGGGCTTCTCGGCCGGTGGCCACTTGGCGAGTCTCTGCACCACCCGTTTCAACGATACTTTCCCTCAGGAAACAAAAGACGAGATCGATCAGCAAAATTGCCGACCGGATTTTTCAATTCTCATTTATCCTGTCATTTCCATGGATTCAGCCATTACCCATAGCGGTTCGCGAAAGAATCTGCTTGGCGAGAATCCCACCCAAGAATTGGTCGAAAAATGTTCCTCCGACCGCACCGTGACGAAGGAAACGCCGCCGGTTTTTTTGTTAAGCACGTCGGACGATATGGTCGACTGCCGGAACAGTCTCTCATTCGCTATTGCGTGTAAGACAAACGGAGTGCCCGTTTCGCTTCACCTATTCGAATCCGGGGGGCATGGCTATGGATTACATGGCAATGGCGACCTCGAACAATGGCCATCGTTGCTCGAACATTGGCTGGCAGCAAAGTTTCCAAAGTTATAGTCGACCTTGCGGCGATATTTTTTGGAGATCCGTGCGCCACGGCAGCAGAAAAATCGGTGGCCGATTTGGCCATCTGATATCGTTTCTCGCAAATAATGCGGCGTTTCGATTAGGGCGGGGAATCCCAAAGCCTGTGATCGCTGTCACTCAAAGGAAGGACAGAATCTGTCCGCCAATGCTCATGAAAAGCCAATGAGGAGGGAGAAACCGCCGCTCATCGGCACCCCATGGACTGAAGATCCGATATCACCATTCCCCGAAATGGAACGCCCGCAGTTTCGGCCTCGGATTTGACGGATGTTCATATTCGTGACCGGCATGGCGAACATCCGCGACGTGATCCCGTTCGCCCGGACACCCGGCAACTGCGAGTTCTAGTTCCCACGATCCGGCCCGACTGATCCGGGTGCGGATTCCTGACGTCACCGGACATGAAGGCTGTTGTCGGACTGGATAGAGCAGTGATGAAATCACCTATCCAAGCGGTTGGCTGCCTCGTCTTTATGGATCCGATGTCACGGCCACTCTGTTGCCGAAGCCGGCCGGGCCGTTGGTTTCTCCGATCCCTTCCATTTTTCCAGGATTTTCAAGCGGTCCACGGCATCGCTCCGCCCAAAAACTCTCAGCTCGTAACCGCCCGCGTTGCGCCGTGGATTGTAATGTGCCCGTGTCACGCCCCCCTGCGCCTCCGGTTGCGGTAAAAACCTCCGCCCAAGCATCCGGATCTTTCCATCAGACGCAATCAGCCTGAACCACCTGTCATTCGGGCCGATACGCCCTCCGCCCATGACTGTCCTGTCGGATCCGCCTTGCGGCCTTTCCTCCCCCGCCAATTGTTAGATCATCCTCCCCCCCGCAAAAAAAGAGCCCGGCTCCAATTGCTTGGAGCC
>JBDSZP010000133.1:0-37736 GCA_039925065.1 Luteolibacter sp. | reverse complement strand
TGGTAGTTTCTTCATTTTCATGTTCTGGTATTCCTACAAGGGACTTGAACCCCATTTACAACGTGCCCATGCTGGGCACACACAAGGCAGCGCATCCGACGGCGATAAGCCGCGATTTTGAATTCAGGCTTCCTGCGCGCCGCCGGATGGCCTAAGACGTTCGGCAAAAAAGATCTCATCCATCCATAAACCAACCAAATGCCCGCTATATTCCCAGTAGTCGAAGGAGAGGAACAACCCGATTTCAATGGCAGACTCCTTTCCGAATATTACGATACGCTAGTTGCAATCGCTGAAAAGGGAGGTTTCAAATCGATTAATAATTTTGAGTATTTTGACGACGAAATGATCGAAGAGTTCGGGATCGAATTTGACGAAGCGCAGCACGAATGGCATTCACCTGCAGACGGAATTGATGCTTTAACAAGGACGATTCATCATCCGGATTTGCCGCCCAATGAAGATCTCAAGGAAGAGCTTCAGGACCTGGTCTCGATTTTGCAGAAGGTTCCCTTGACGTCAAAGGGATGGCGGCTGCAGCAAGACATATGACTTTGCGGCCTTTGGTGGCGCAGCAATGAAACCCGCACTTACAGCAATCCAGCTTGTCCTGACGGTAATGTTGCTTGTCGTTGTGCCGCTGATATGGGGGAAACAAAGTGGGCTGAAAGATGGACTCGCCATTGCGATCTTTGCCGTGATGTTATGGCGGGTGATGGTCGGCGACCTCGGGAGCGCGGGCAGAAACGGTTTGACGACAGCTATTAGACGGTGGTGGCCCCCGATGCGGCACCCGCAGGAAAAGAAAAATTGAAGTTTCGTTCCGGTAATCTTCGCACGTAGTTCAAACCCTTGAGAGTGTTACGCAATGAAGATACCCTCAAGGGTTGGACTACTTACAAGAACATCGCAGGGCTGCGGGACCTGCGGTTTTAGCGAATTTCAACCTTTCCCCGAGCGAGATTCGCCCTTTTACTGGGGTGCATGTTCGCGAAAATCGCACTCAAGCCCAAAGTCCAGCTCGGCGTCGTCACGACGCATTTCAAATTTGTCGGCGGAATCGTGCCCGATGAGCACGGAAAATTCCCTCGCGATGCCGATGGCAACCTGCTCGTTCTCACAGAAATGAAAAAACTGGCCGCAATTTCCCCGGTCAAAATGAACATCGTCCAAATCCCCTTCTTCGCCTCGGCGGATCCGGTGGAAGTCGCGGCGATGATCAACGGTCTCAAGGCGATGGATTTGGAAGTCCATTTCATCATCATGGTCGGCGGGGCGAACCCAATGAACCCGGCGGACGAGGATGCGGTGGTCGCGCAATTGGTGACGAGTCTCAAGGCTGCGATCAAACACGGCATCCGGCATGTTTCATCGACCTCGATCGAGGAATGGATGAGCGATGACGAGGCACGACTGGGCCCGGCATTCAAAGCGGCCATCGCGCAGAACGTGAAGGTCCACCTGCGGGTCTACGAGGAAGCGGGAGTCGCTGGCTCATGTGTGGAAAATTGGCACATCGAATTTCTCCGGCCCGGCGAATTCAAGACGTTCACCAATGTCGATCGCGGCTGGTCCTTCGTCAAAGCGGCTAACGAAGCGCTGGGAAAGAAGTTTTTCAAACTGCTCGTGGATGCCGCCCACTGCGGCGACTCGGGTCTGAGCATCGATGAAAACCAAAAACTGATCGCGCAAATCGGCGCTGCCGGAGAACTGGGCGTCTTCCACGCTTCGGCCAAAACGACGCGTGGCTGCCTTTCCACCGATGACGGATGGATCGGCGCGTTGCTCACCTCTGCGGCAAAAACGGGCCAACTAAAGCATGTGTTTGTGGAGGTGTTCGACCACACGGATCCGGCACTGGAATTGGTTAGAAAACTGGATTCCGGGCACGGCATTGATACCCGGGATGGCCGCACCTACACCGAAGTCACTGCGGATGGTCTGGGCGATGTTGCCCGCCGCCTGAACAATCTGGCGGCCCGAGGACTTCTCAAGAAATGAGCGCCATGCAAGTGATCCACGGCGAACCATCGTTCCATCTCGCAACGCCGGAGGTGGATATTTATGTCACCGAACGCGGTGGACAGATGGCTCCTGTGATCTTTCATCTATCAGGACGCAACGTCTCGCCCTATTCGCTGGCCCCATGGCTGCCGGCAGAGTATCCGGAGATTCCCCCGCTGCTATCGGTGCTGCGCGGGGATTTCCTGTGTCTGCCGTTTGGCAGCCAGACCGATGGCCCGCCGCACGGTGAGACGGCGAATTTCAACTGGACGAAATTAAAAGCTGATAGCCGATCGATGCGCGTCATGATGGAAGCGTTCGACACCGGAGCGACAGTGGTGAAAACCATCAGCACGCGGGCCCACCACCATGCGATCTATTTCAATCATGAAATCTCGCTGCTGGAGGGAGATTTCAGCTATGGCAATCATCCGATTCTTGATTTCTCGTGCCTTCCGGAAGGTGCGGGGCGCGTAACGACGAGCCCATTTCACTGGGCTTCGGTTTTTCCCGGCCTCTTCTCAAACCCGGAGAATGGAGAAAGCCAAGCTCTCGAAGTAGGTGCGGTCTTCCAGGATTTGCACGATGTGAAACTGGCTAACGGCGGCACCACGGATCTCACCCGCTATCCGAGCCGTGCGGGAAATGAGGACCTGGTCATGGTGGCGCATGAACCCGTAACGGACGAGCAACCGTTCGCTTGGTCGGCGGCGGTGATGGGTGGATATGTTTGGCTTTCCATGAAGAATCCTGCGGATTTCCCGTGCACGATCCTGTGGATTTCCAATGGCGGACGGACCACTCCTCCGTGGAACGGCCGGCATGTGGGGCGGATGGGAATCGAAGATGTTTGCTCCCATTTCGCCGACGGCGTGGACAAGTCGAGGCTGGGTTTACTGGAGAATCAGGCAGTGCCGACGACGCGGAATTTCAGAAAGAATGAGGTCGTCACGCTGAGGAACATCCACGCGGTGGCGGCGGTCCCTGAAGGTTTTGGCGAGGTCCGCCGGATCATCCCTGCCGGGGAGAACGCGGTGAGAGTGAGCGACGATGACGGGATCGAAGTGATCGTCACGGTCGATTGGTCATTCGTCGTTTGATTTGCATTTAGGGGCGATATCGCGCCATCCGCTCCGTGCTTTGGAAACGCCAGCGCCACCTCGCGCAATCCGCAGTTCCCTCATCTCAGAGCTTTACACACCTCCCCCTATTCCTGTGGAGTAGTTGCTGCTGATTCCACGGCAACCCCCATAAAAACCCCCATCATCCATGATCAAAGATGTTATCGTCGTTGGCTCCGGTAGTGCCGGACTTCTTGTCGCCCTCTCCCTGAAGCGTAAAATCCCCGAACTGAACATCCGCATCGTCCGTAGCCCGGAAATCGGAGTCATCGGCGTCGGGGAAGCGACCACCCCCAACCTGCCTCGTTTCTTGTTCGATTATCTCGGCATGAGCCGGAAATTTTTCTACGCGAAGGCACGCCCCACTTGGAAAATGGGCATCCGCTTTTTGTGGGGACCACGCGGACGTTTTGACTATGGCTTCTCCCACGCGCTCGACGCCCAACTGACCACCCTTCCCCGACCTAACGGGTTCTATTGCGACGACGAGTTCAGTTGCTGTGATGTTCCCACCGCTCTGATGCGTCATGACAAGGCGTTCCCCCGTCTGGATAACGGCTGCCCGGACATCCAGCCGTGGCATGCGTTTCACCTGGAAAACGTGGTGCTTGTCGCGGCTTTGGAAGAATTCGCCGTTTCGATCGGCATCGAGATCATCAATGGAAAAATCATCGAAGCGGAAAAAGCCCCCCAAGGCATCGCCGCGATCCTGCTGGAGGATGGCAGAAGGATGGAAGCGGACTTCTTTGTCGATTCCAGCGGATTCCGCAGCCTTCTGCTAGGTGGCGCGCTTGAAGAACCGTTTCTGAGCTATTCGTCATCCCTGTTCTCCAACCGCGCGCTGGTCGGCAGTTGGCAACGCGGTGAGGATGAGCCGATCCTCCCCTACACCACTGCGGAAACCATGAACTGCGGGTGGGCTTGGCAAATCGAGCATGAAGACCACGTGAACCGGGGCTATGTCTATTCAAGCCAAGCCATCAGCGACGACGAGGCGCATTCGGAATTCACGACTAAGAATCCGAAACTGACCGACACGCGGATCGTCAATTTCAAATCCGGCCGTTACCAGCGGGCCTGGGTCGGAAATGTCGTCGCTGTTGGAAACGCTTCGGGATTTGTCGAACCTCTGGAATCCACCGCGCTGATGATTGTCTGCCAGGAAGCCCAGACTCTTACGGATTTCCTCATCCACACCGCGCTCGAACCGACGCCGACGATCCGCCTGATGTATAACAATTTCTTCGCGGAAACCTGGGACGAGATCCGCGATTTCCTCTCGCTACACTATCGTTTCAACACCAAGATCGACACGCCATTCTGGAAAATCTGCCAGAACGAAGTGAATGTGGCCGGTGCCGCATCGGTCCTAGAGTTCTTCCACGAAAACGGTCCAAGCGGATTTGCAAGACACCTCCTGCGCGGCCACACCGCGAACTTCGGGATCGAGGGATTCCTGATGATGCTCGTGGGAAACAAGGTGCCTTACGAAAAACGGCATCGCGCCACCGGGCCGGAATTAGAAATCTGGAACCGGCATCGCGCTCAAAACATCGCCGTGGCCCAGAAGGGCATGACTGTTAAGGAAGCGCTCGCCTACGTCCACCACCCAAATTGGCAGTGGAACGCAGACAGACCGGCATCCTGAATCCGATTACAGAATCGATCCCGGTCCGTAAGCGGCTGCTTGCGGGCTGGCGGTTTCGAGTTTCCTGACAGCCGATGCGAAGGCCGCGATCTGAGCTTTCGCTGCGCCCGACTCGTTGTCGCCGCGGGCGAGGATGGCCTCAAGTGCTTCGCGGGAAAGTCCGAGACGGCTGTCATCCGCGAGACGCTCGATCAGGTCGTTGCGATCGATGATACCTTGGCGCAGATCGTTCACGGTGGCCACGGCGTGTTCCTTGATCGCCTTGTGCGCGGTTTCACGACCGACGCCGGATTTCACCGCTTCCATCATGATCGTAGTGGTCATGAGGAATGGCAGATAGTGCGCGGTTTCCGCATCGATGACGGCTTCGTAGGCGTCCATCTGATCGAGCACGGTTAGGAAAGTTTCGAACATCCCATCGATGGTGTAAAACGAATCCGGCAGCATGATGCGGCGGACGACGGAGCAGGAAACATCGCCTTCATTCCATTGATCACCGGCGAGTCCGGCAGCCATTGCAAGGTAGCCCTTGAGAATGACGTGGAAACCGTTCACGCGCTCACATGAACGGGAGTTCATCTTGTGCGGCATGGCGCTGGAGCCGGTTTGGCCCGGAGCAAATCCTTCGCTCGCCGTTTCGTTGCCGGCCATGAGGCGAAGCGTCTTGCAGAACGACGATGGACCGGAAGCGAGATCGGTGAGTGCGGAAACCACGCGGAAATCCAGCGAGCGTGGATAGACCTGGCCAACGTTGGTCCAGACGGCGGGCATGCCAAGGTGGGCGACCACGCGTTTTTCGAGATCAGCGACTTTTCCCGCATCGCCTTCGAATAGGGAAAGCTGGTCCATTTGCGTTCCGACGGCACCCTTGAGGCCGCGCACGGAGTAAGTCGCAATCACGGAATCGAGAGCGGTGAGCGAGCTGAGAAGCTCCTCGCCGAACATCGCGATGCGCTTGCCAAGCGTCGTCGGCTGAGCCGCGACGTTGTGGGTGCGGGCGGTGAGAATGAGTTCGCTCCATTGCTCCGAGCGCTCGCGGAACCGGCGGAGCGTGGCCACTGTCTTGTCGCGGATGATCAGCAGCGAGCGGTAAACTTGGAGCTGCTCGACGTTTTCCGTCAGGTCGCGCGAGGTCATGCCCTTGTGGACTTGTTCGTGTCCTGCGAGATCGTTGAATTCCTCGATGCGTGCCTTCACATCGTGGCGGGTGATTTTTTCACGAGCCATGATCGAAGCGGGATCGACACTGTCTTTCGCCGCTTCGTAGGCATCGATCGCCGCCTGTGGAATATCCAGGCCGAGATCGCGCTGGGCTTTCATGACGGCAATCCAGAATTCGCGCTCGAGCACGATGCGGCCCTCGGCGGACCAGATGGATTGTAGGGCGGGAGAGGCGTATCGTTCAGCGAGGACGTTTGGAATCACGCGCGGACACTGGAGGACCAAAACCAAAGTTTCAAGAGACAGTTGCCTAAAACTTGAGGCCATCAACTGCAGAAAATCGCAGGAGACATTGTGCACCGGAGCCGACACAACTCCTTGAAAAGGAGTGGTCGGGGCGGCCAGATTCGAACTGACGACATCCGCGTCCCAAACGCGGCGCTCTACCAGGCTGAGCTACGCCCCGGTGCACGGGCGGACCCTTGTTGAATCGGCGACCCGAATCAAGAAATTCTTTAATGAAATTTCATCACTGTGAATTTTCCCCCGTAAAACCTGGGAAAAATCGTACTGGGACAAAGGTCGGCAACGCCTTGAAAGACAACCAGGTGAACAGGATTTTACAAAAATGGCAGCGGTAACCTTGCAAATACTCCCCCCATCGGCTTCCGGCAGTTGGAGATTTCCCGCCAGAGACCCTGCACCAGGGTCAAGAGAACCACAGTGGTAGCGCAGCGGACGTGGACGCCCCCCACCATGACTGAGTTCAATCTCTTAACGTGGCGTATTTGGCGCCTTGTCGGTTCAAATTCTTCCCACTCGTGCCGCGCTCCTACTGCTCCGAGCAGGGATTGACGCCGAATCATCGGCCAGCCAAGCTCCGCACGCATGTCGCGTCCCGGACTCATTCTCAAACTCACCTGCCACGATCAACCCGGTATCGTCGCCAAAGTCGCCAACTACGTCGCTGGCCATCGCGGCAACCTCGTTGAGTTCGCCCAGTTCTCCGATCAACTCGGCGGAAAATTCTTCGCCCGTCTTGAAATCGAAACGATGGACCTCGATGTCGACGTCCAGGATTTCATCGATGGCTTCGGCACGCTGGGACGCTCGCTTCAGGCGAACTGGCATTTCCGCCGACTCCCCTATCGCATGAAAACCGCCGTGCTCGTCACGAAGACCGACCACTGCCTGAATGAAATTCTCTGGCGCGCGGAACTCGACGAACTCCCCATCGAAATCACCTCCATCATTGGCAACCGCCCCAACTGTCGTCCCATCGCCGAACGCGCCAACATCCCGTTCCACGAAATCGACATGGACGGAGAAAACCGCGAGTCCGGTTTTGCGAAAATCCGCCAGATGATCGAGGAACAGGACGTCGAACTGATCGTGCTCGCCCGCTTCATGCAGATCGTTCCCAACGACTTTTGCCGCGATTACTCCGGTCGCATCATCAACATCCACCACAGTTTCCTTCCCGCCTTCATCGGCGCGAATCCCTACAAACAGGCCTACGAGCGGGGCGTAAAACTCATCGGAGCCACCTGCCACTACGTCACGGCCGATCTCGATGCCGGCCCGATCATCGAGCAGGAAGTCGATCGAGTGCAGCATTTCCATACGCCAAACGACCTCGTCCGCCTCGGCCGCCACTGCGAACGCATCGCCATCGCCAAGGGCATCCGCTTCCACGTCCACGACCGAACGATCATCGACGGCCACCGCGCGATCGTTTTCCCTGATTAAGTGAAATTGGAGGCTTTACAAACCGTCAGCATCCGTCCAGTTTTTCGGCCCCTTCAAGGAGAGGTGGTCGAGTGGTCTATGGCACCTGATTCGAAATCAGACGTGGGGTAATACTCACCGTGGGTTCAAATCCCACCCTCTCCGCCACCTTTACAAGGATTTGAAAATTGGACAATCCTTGGCCCAGTAATAAGGGAGGGATCAAAAATGGGACTCAACGGTGAGGCACATCACTTAACGGCAAGACCAAGGCTTTATGATCGGCTTGTGGGACCCACTTCGTCGTAAAAATCTCCGATTGAAATGCGGTTTGAGTTCCCCATGTCGAGAGTGAGTGAACATCCATGCTCCTCGTCCCAAGTACAATTGAAGAAAAAGACCACCACCTTGGGTGCGTTTCCCATTGCGATCCTGTACAAACAAGAATGTTCCCTGATGTTTTGAAGATTCTTCTCCAAGAAAGACACGTCGTCTTCGACATCAAACCCGATGACGCCGGAATCCAGAGACCCATAATGGGTCCGGAGCAGTTCCTTTTCTTCACCTGAAATTTGATTGGAAAAAGCGATGAGCCAATTGGCAATTAGGCTTTGAATCTCAAGATTGAAAACACCCACCAAGGTATCAGCCAGTCGCGCCTCCAGAACACTTTTTTTGAAGATAGGATTTCCACTTCCAAATCAGAATCATCCTCGTTTCCCGAATCATAACCAAGATCCCTTACCGAATCAGGAAGCCAGGATCCGTGAAAATCATCAAAAAATCTGATTTCTTTCTTATTAATCCGTCCGACAAATGAATTGTCATCGCTCAGTTCAAATCTTGTAATATCAATTAGTTGTAATCTTTGTTATTACATAATTTTGGCATGACCAAGGCTTATGGTTGGCTTGTGGGTTCATTTCTTGCGGGATTCACTCCGCATGCATGAACGATGAAAAGAATGCTTCGTATGTAATAATTTCACATATTTGATCACCTCCACCCAGATCGTCCATCAAGAATATCCTTCCTTCGGGTCCACTCAATGGAATCACCGCGCTTTCTCCATGCGGGAATTCACCAATCGTAATTGATAGAAACCCATTCAACTTGGAGGTTTCTTTGAAATTTTCTTGATCTAAGGGTTGGATATAGAGGGGGCTCTTCCCAAGATTGCCAAAGTTTCTAATTTGATGATCATTGCTAGATCTAAGGAAGCCCAGGAATGTCTCCGGCATGGAGAAACCCATTTCTTGAAAATAATTTAAATCCAAATTATTCCATCTATTAGTCCACCATACTTCCCAAGACTCTGGGTCCTTGGGCTTTTCTAGGTTTATGTATCCAATAACTTTCTCTTTCTTAAATTTAAACATATTTTTCAGGGTTAGTCAAAAGTCATGTGGACGGGGTCAGTCCTTGGAACTTAATATCAAGCGTTCAATTTCAGAATCAGTCATAATCAAGGACGGTTTGCGATTGCCATGTCGGCCTCAACCACGAGTCCAGAAATAATCATACTCATTCCCGTCGAAGCCGAACTAATGGCATAATTTATAGTAATCACCTCGCTCACAGTGCTCAACTCGGCACAGTAAGCAATATTTTTGTCAGTGTCGCAAACGCTGCGTGTTGCCTCATTGAAGCGGACACCCAAAAAGTTTCCCGGTTTGTCGGATAGGGTCCCGTTGCCGACGGAAAGCGAATCCAGCGCGCAAGCGCGATTCGTCCGAGACCGGAGGGCCGGGCCGAAGAACGGGAGTGCAAGCGTCGAGTAGCGGTTCCGGCTCGAAGCGCAGCTGACGCTACATCAGGAAAGCTCCTGATGTGAGCCTGCGGATTCGGATTCCGGCGTTTCGTCGGGCTCGATTTCGATGTGGCGACTGAAGGTGTCGATTGTGGTTTTTCCAACGCTTCGGGTGTCCATCAAAGAATAGCCGCCAATGAGGATCGGGCCAGCAATCGGCAGCCAGCGCGAGAGCGTCTTACCAACTGTCTTCTGGGTCACCTTAACTCCGATGCGCCTCAGGGTCTGTTGGATAACCCGCAGGCTCCCTTGTTTGACGATCACCCGCTCCCCGACACGGGCCACCACGTCGCGCACCAGCATCGCCGCGCCATGACGGAAAAGGCAATACACCATCATCTGCCGGTTCAACTGGGCGGACTTGCCAAAACAGGCGGCAATATCGGCCACCATCTGCTGCTGAATCTGCCAGACCTTCAGCATATCGGGGATAACAGTGAGTATTCCCATCGGCCCCGGAGGAAGGGCCAGGCCAGCCGACATCGCCCCGGCCATGAATCCCGCGACCCGCACGATCTCTCTTGCTCGTTCCTTCGGATTCGCACTCAAGGGTTCCTTCGATGGAGGAACGCCGGTGGCCAGGTCCTCAAACATGCGGAGAAACCGCTGCTGCATGGGCAGCGCGGGCGCGTCATGGGGTTCCGGCTCTGGATCAGCGGATGACATTGGAATCGGGTGTTTGTCGGAAACCGGGGGTGCAGCGGCCCCGCATCATGACACACTCAACGGATACCACCGGTCCGGGGTGTCCAGCAGAGGAATATGATGGCAAGTCCCCCTCCATCCCCATTTCATCAGGTTCCGAAACACACCTATTCCCCCGAACGGGGCGCTGTCACTTGGTTGAGGCCTTGGGGAGTGAACTCGCTGTCGGAAAATTTCACTCCGTGTTTGAGTTTGGAACCATCGAGTTCGGTAGTGGTGCCTTTTTGCAAATCATGGATCGTTAGGTTCGCGGGGAGATTGCGGTTCATATCATCGGATGCCACGTGGGTGGTTTCGATGCGGCGATAAGGGGTGCCCGACGCGAGATACTTTTCAACACGCATGGGGACAAAACGCCGCACGTCGATCCAGCTGCGGACGATGGGAGCCCCCTTGCCCGCTCTGGATTCAAGGATCTGGCAATTCACCTTATCCACGACTTCGGTGCCGACGATTTTCTGATCGTCCCATGCGAAGAAGTTTTCCAACAAATCCGAGTAGGAAAGCGCGCTGCCGAAGAGGGGTTCCTTCATCTGTGAGGCCGTGAGCGATTTCACGGTGTTGGGAGGTGTGAAAACGGTGCCGCTGGATTGGCCACCGCTCGATTTGAGAAGCACCGCCTCCCCTGCCCGCTCCTTCGGCCAGAGAACCTGATAGACCAGTTCGGTGGAATTTGCGGTCCGGCGTTGTTTGATCTGAAGCTGCATGCCAAACTTGGGAGCGCCACCGGCGGGCGTGACGTCCATCTTCAAGCGCACAAAGGACGAGCCGTCCTGCTGCAATGCACTGAGCTTCGCCGCAAGGTCCTTCGCAGAGATCGCCGTGGGTTCGGCGGCGTTGGCGGATATCGCCAGGACTGCGGCAGCAATAAGTTGATAGGAAGATTTCATGGTTTTTCGAGTTAAGTGGATGTCAGCCATTCATCGCAAGGCTCGGACTGAGTCGCGAGCTGCGCCAGGCAGGATAGATACCGCTAATGACGCCGACGATGACGGCGATCGCAACTGAAATGATCATCAGCCGGACGCTCAGGTCCGGCTCCAGAAGTCCGTGAATGGCAGGCATTCTCTCCAACACCTTCACGCCTACGCATCCAATGACCACCCCGCCGATGCCGCCGAGCAGGCCGAGCAAGGCGGATTCCAATAGAACCATGCGGATGATCCGGCCGCGTTTCCAGCCGATGGCGAGCAGGATGCAGATTTCCTGTTTCCGCTCGAAAACGGTCATCAGCATCGTGTTCATGACGCCTAACACGCCGACAATCACTGCCAGCAGCGACGTTCCCCAGCTCATCGCGCTGATGAAACGGTAGGCCTGACTGTTGCCCACGTTGTCACCGGCGGGCAGGGCGCGGGCTTCAGGGATGAGGGTGTTGATTTCGCTGCAGAGCTTCTTCACGCCTTCCTCAGTGATCCCGGGAGTGGCGCGGATGTCGATGATGTTGATCTTGCCCTCGTTACCGGAAATATTTTGATAGAGCGGCAGAGACAGGATGACCGATCCGTTTTCCACCAGCGCTCCGCCATCGACGATTCCGACCACGGTCAGCTCCTTGGCCTCGATCTGGATCGGATCGCCGAGTTTCTTCTTGAGCACTTCCGCCGCATTTTGACCAAGAACGACCGCTGGTTCCATCGCGTCGTTAGGCAAGCGGCCGGAAAGAAGTTTGAGGCTCCGCCACGAGAAACTGCCCCATTCCCGGGCGGAAACGATCGTCATCGACGAGTCCTCGATGCTCGTCAGATCGACAAAAATCGCACACGTCGCGGCAACTTTCGGCAGGCTGCTGATGCGATCCCGGACGGAAGAGTTGAATGGCTTCGGCGAGAGCGCGCTGCCCATGTTGCTCACCACGATGTCGGTACCGCGCGCCTTCATTCCCTTCGTCCAGCTCTCTTCGAAGCCCCGCGAAATCCCGACCAACGCCACAACCGCGGCAATTCCGATGGAGATGCCGACCAGCGTTAGCCCGGTCCGAACAGGACGCCGCAGCAATCCGCGAACGATGATGGTGAAAAATGTCATGATGATGCGTTGCTATCAGAATGAATCCGCCCGTCCATCATGTGAATGATCCGCGAGGCACGGGCCGCGATGGTCGAATCGTGTGTCACCAGAACCAGCGTCATCTCTTGCTCGCGATGGAGACGGATGATGAGATCGAGGATGATATGGGCATTTTCGCTATCGAGATTGCCGGTGGGTTCGTCGGCTAGCAGAACCGAAGGGCCATTTGCCAGACTCCGGGCGATGGCGACACGCTGCCGCTCGCCCCCGGAGAGCTTGGTGGGAAAATGATGGATGCGATGCTCCAGTCCCACGGATTTCAGCAGACTGATGGCATGCTCCTTGCGTTCGGACGCCGGACGATCCGTTTCAAACATCGGCAGTTGAACGTTCTCCAACGCCGTGAAGGTGGGCAGCAGGTGGAATGCCTGGAAAATGATGCCAATCTCTCGTGCCCGATAACCTGCGGGGTCCACCAAATCAGGGATCGAATTCCTGCGATAGTTCAAGGTTCCTTCGGTGGGAAAATCGAGCGCACCGAGCATCTGAAGCAGCGTGGATTTGCCGCAACCGCTAGGACCGGTGATGGCGACGAATTCGCCTTGGTTGATCCGGAAGTCGACGCCTCGCAAAGCCTTCACGCTGCCATCGTCGAATTCCTTTTTGAGCCCGCATACTTCAAAGATACAATTGCCGGATTCGGAGTCTGAGCGGAGGGACATCATGATTGTTGGTTGGATCGGTTCCACTGCGATCCCACACGAGGATCGGCAAGACTGCGGAGAAGATGCAGCAATGCATGCCGGTAGCTGGGGAATGGATGGATCTCATCCGGAGTCTGCGGCTCAAGCTCCGGCGCAAGCCTCGGGAGCTCGGCGTGCGGGAGTCCGACGTGCATGTGGTGCAGGCCATGGAACGGTTCATGCAGGAGCGAAAACGCCATCAACCGTCCGCTCCATCCCCGCGCCACGATGTTGCGGGTGCCGCTGTTCACCGTATTACCAGTTAGACCAACATGTTCGATGTATTTCCGCCAGCTCTGAAGATTTCCGGCGATGAATGTGGGAACGAGATACATCCACAGGAAATATTGCCATACTTGGAAATGGGACACACCGATGAAGATGAGCGTCCAAACAACGACCATCAGCGCCAGTTCCTTCCATATGCGCCTTCTAACTTTCTTATTGCGGATCGGCGACCCCTTGCGAAGAAAGGTCCGCAGGAAGAGAAACGGCGTGAATAACAAACCACAGGTGAGCTCGAGCACCGCCGCCAGGATTCGCGCCCACCGCGGTGTGCTGGTGAAAACAAAGGGCCACAGTTCCTCGTCCTTCTCGGTCGCGAAATGCGCATGATGCGACTGATGGGCCGCCCGATAGAGGCTGAAACTCATGAAGCTCATCATCCCGATCAGCACGCCATCGAACTCGTTGAAACGTCTGTTGCGCCGCAGAAGGCCGTGAGACGCTTCGTGAAATCCGACCGCAGCTCCGTGCATCAGATGACTGATGATCAACACCAGCGGCACTACCCACCAGAGTGATGCCCCGTTTTTCAAAGCAGCGATCAGTGCGATCTCGGAAAGGAGAAACACGATGATCACGATTTGAAATGCCGAGCGGCTCACCCAGTGAGGCTCGTCCATATCGATGACTTGCACGTCTTTCATGGCAAATGAGTCATGAGGGTGGATGTCAAAATTTCCGGCGAACGGCAGACGCCAGTCAATACGGCCAGATACATTTGGCTGAGGTTTTGAATATCTTCGAGCGGGAACAGATTCTTGCGGAAAAGCCATTCCACCTCGAAAGTATCGCCTCTTTCGGTGATCTCGCAAGCGAGGTCGAAGCGCGCGGTGCCGGTCGAGCGCATCCGCAGTTTGAGCGAAAGACCGGGAACCTCCACGTCCGGCACAGGATGGTTTTGCAAAGCAAAGCGGACTTCGAATACCGGATTGTATCCCGGCGAGGCTGCCTCGCCCACCGCCCGCGCCAGTTCGACGAAGGGCATTGCGTTGGCAAAGGATTCCACAGTGGCCCGGTGCACGGCTTGGAGACTGCTGGAAAAACTCCGCTGCGGATCGATCTGCCCGCGCATCGGCACAATGCCGGAGCAGTAACCCATCGTTTCGCGCACCGCTTGCTTGCCGCGATTCGCGACCGGCGTGCCGACGACGATATCATCCGCGCCCGTCCATTTTGAGAGGGTTATCTGAAACGCAGCTAACAACGTGCTGTAAAGCGTGGCACCATTGCGCCGGGCCAGATCGCGCACCGATTTCCCAAGCTCCGCCGGAACCACCGAAACGCAGCGCAGCAACACTCCCGATTTCGCCGCCGGACTGGACGGAGGACTCCACAAGCGTGGTGCGTCGGCAAGGTTGGTGCGCCAGTAAGACGCCCGTTTTTCCAACTCGGCGGGCTGCCAGAAAGCCCGCTCGCCCGCTCCCCAGTCGGAATAGGAAAGCGGCACCGCCGGAAGCGGAGTCGTGATTCCCCTCACCCCTTGAAGATAGGCGGTGAACAAATCCTGCACGAACACGCCCAGGGTCCAGCCGTCGGCAATGGCATGATGAATGGCAAACACCAGCACATGATCATCCGCCGAACGACGGAACACCACTGCCCGATAGAGCGGGCCTTGTACCAGATCGAACGGCTTGTGGAAAATTTCATCAGCCAGTTCTTCGAGCGCCTCGGGATGGTGTTTCGATGCCGGAAGGTCACGGAAAGCCAGGATCGGCTTGCCGCTCCTGCGGATCATCTGCAGCGGACCATCCCTGCCCGGAAGGAACGACAGACGGAACACCTCCTGCCGGTCCACCACCTTTTGGATGGCGGCCTCGCTGCCCTCGGGTGTTAGCGGGCCGCGCACATGGATCATGGCGCAGATGTTGTTGGATGTGTCCGCCGCGGGTACGGGCGAGGATTCCCACAGCTCGCGCTGGGGAAAGGTCAACGGCTGGAGACGGATCTCTCCGCTCGCCAGCCATTGTTTGAGACGCTCTCGATTGTCCTGGGCCATGGTCGGTTCAGACTTTGGTTTCCAAAACCAGATCGAGGGAGCCTTCGCCTAGCAGACCATCGATATCACTATCGGAAAGCGCTTCCAGGTCCACCTTGTCCGAGGACTCCGTTTCCGCAGCGAGCATCGGAACATGGGATGCACCGGATTCGCCGCCGCCCATGTGTTCGGAAATCAGGGTGGCGATCTGGCCGATCGTGCGTGCCTTCATCAGGCTCGCTGGTGGCAACGCCACGCCGATGGAACTTTCGATGGAGTTTTCGATTTCCACCGCCATCAGCGAGTCGAGTCCGAGGTCCGTCAGCGGTTGATCGAGGCGCAGGCCTTCGGGCTTCACCCGCAGGACCGAGCCCACCACGTCGCGGACAGCGTGGCCGATCATATCGATACGGTCTGCCGGAGCAGCGGCTTCGATTTTCACCCGCCAGTCGCTCTTCGCACCACCGGTTTCCGGTCCTTCCACGCCGGCGGCGAAGATGTGTTCCAGCAACGGACTCTCCTGACGGAACGACTGACGCCACTTCGACCAATCAACCCGCAACGCCAATGCCTGGGTGGCACCGGAGTTGAGGAAGGTTTCCATTAGAACGAGCACCTCAGCCGGAGTGAGAGCGGTGGTGCCCTGGCGTGATAGGAATTCAGCCACCCGTTCATTCCGGGCCACGTATCCTTCGCCGCCGAGCGCGCCCCAGTTGATCACGAGCGCGGGCAGACCATTCGCCTGGCGATGATGGGCGAGCGAATCGAGGAATGCATTCGCCGCCGCATAGTTGGCCTGCGCCGCGTTTCCAAAGATGCTGGAGATGGAGGAAAACATCACGAAGCAATCGAGCGGCAGATCGCGGGTTCCGTCATGCAGCAGCCAGGCCCCGTGCGCTTTCGGCGCGAGCACGCTGTGCATGCGGTCGCGGTCGAGCGAGGAAATCGGTGCGTCGTCGATGACCATGGCCAGGTGGAAAATCCCCTTGAGAGGATGACCCGCCTTGGCAATTTCCGCTAACACACGCGTCACGTCTTCCGGCGATCCGGCATCAGCCTTCAGCACCTTCACCTCCACACCGCGACTGCGGATTTTCGTGAGGAACGCTTCCGCTTCCGGAGTGGCGGCACCGCTGCGACCGGTGAGCACGAGATGTTTCGCACCACAATCCGCCAGCCATTCTGCGAGAACTTTTCCAAATCCACCGAACGCGCCGGTGATGAGATAACAGCCATCCGGATCGATCACGAACGGTGGTGCCAAGGGCTCGCCATGTCTTGCGACGAACGGTTCCGGGAAAGAAACGACGACTTTGCCAGTGTGCTTGCCCTGCGCCATGTTGCGGAAAGCGGCATCCATGCGGCAGGCTGGGAACGAACGGAACGGCAGCGGATGAAGCGCCTTCTTTTCGACAAGCACCGCCACTTTTTCCAAGAGATCGCGGGTTTGTGCTTCGTCGCCACTGAAGATGGCATCCATCGCAACGACGTGGAACGAAGCATTTTTCCGCAGCGGCCAAAGCGGGATGCGGGAGTTTTGATAGATGTCGCGCTTGCCGATTTCGATGAAACGGCCGAACTGCGCGAGGCAGGACAGTCCCATCGGAATCGCTTCGGCGGAAAGCGCGTTGAGCACCACGTCCACGCCCTTGCCGTTGGTGATTTCCATCACGTCTTCCGCGAAGTCCGCGCGGCGGGAATCGATGACGTGTTTCACGCCGAGGACTCCCAGCAGCGCACGCTTTGCCGGGCTTCCGGCACTCGCGATGACTTCCGCACCGAGGTGATGGGCGATCTGGATGGCGGCCATCCCCACCCCGCCGGCACCGGCATGGATGAGGATCGTCTCACCGGCCCGCATGCGTGCGACGGTGTCCAGAGCGTGCCACGAGGTCATGAAAACCACTGGCAACGTCGCAGCTTCCTCGAAAGACATACCGTTAGGAATGAGACGGACATCGCCGCCCCGTGCCATCGAGTGGGTGGCCAGACCGAAAACAGCGAGACCGAAAACACGGTCGCCGGGTTTCACGTGGGTGACGCCCTCGCCGACTTCTTTGATCACACCCGCCACTTCATCACCGAAGATGCGCGCGTCCGCCGTTTCCGCCGGATAGAGAGCGAGCGCCTTGAGCACGTCGCGGAAATTCATGCCAGCCGCCATCACTTCGATCGACACCTCACCCGCACCGCAAGGCGGCAGGGAGAAAGGCACGAGACGCAGCGAATCGAGCAGCCCGCGCTCCCGGGACTCCAGACGCAGCGGCACCGATCGGTCGAGCTCCTGCTCGCGCGGAGCCAGGCCGCGATTGATACGACGCACATAGCGGGACCCGCCACGGAACGCGATCTCGCGCTCCACGTCCTTCTGTTGGAGTTCGTTCCACAATAGCAGGTCGTCCCCGGCCGATGAAACGGGCGGAAGGTCAATGCTGCGACAAGTGTAGTTCGGCAGTTCGTTGGCGATCACCCGCATCAACCCGATGGCCGCGCCTTGGTTCAGCGCGACATCGATATGGCGGCCGGTGGCTTGCGCTCCGCGCGTCACCAGGTCGATCCGCAGCTTGGCAGCGGGGATCGTGGCTTCGAGGGACTTGGCCAGATGGAACAAGGCATCGGTGCCTAACGAGACAGCCGCCTTGCTGGAATCCGGCTCCTTTTCATCGAGAGTCCATAGGAAAACAAAACGCTCGGGAGATTCCCCAGAGCATGCTTCCAACAGTTTCTTCCAATCGGCGGGATCTTCCGCACTGAGAGTGAATTGGTCGTCTTTCGCAGCGAAGGCATTTCCGCGATGCGCCACACGGCAGCGGACTCCGGTTGCAGTGAGTTGGGCAGCGAGCATATCACCGAGGCCACCTTCGTCCGCGAAAACGATCCATGATTTTTCAGCAGGTGCTTCCCGGTCGGCGGAGATTTCCACCACGGGTTCGGCCCACGGTTTGCGCGCCATCAGACCGATCAGACTTTCGCCGCCATGGCGGATCAGTCCGGAAAGGGAGGCGGTTTCGTTGAAACCCGACTCGAGCAGCACCTTCTCCCATTGCGAACGTTGCAGCAAAGGATGATGCGGGCGAAGCTCGCGGTCCGTGAAGCGCCACCATCCGCCGGTAAGCCCGAAGACCGCGTTGAGCCACAAGTGCGGCGTCGCCACTTCGACGAATAACAGACTTCCGCCCGGCACCAGCAGTTCGTTGATATTGCGCAACGTGGCGATCACGTCGCTGACGGCGTGAACCACGTTGGTGCCGAGGATGATGTCGAAGCTGCCAGCCTCAAATTCCTGTTCGGTGCCCGGCCGTTCGAGATCGAATGCCTTGAACTCCACTTCGGGAAATGCCGCCAGTTTCTGGCGCGCGGCCGGGAAGAATGATCCGGAGACATCGCTGAAAATGTAGGAATGACGTCCGCGCTCCAAGAGCGGCAGCACTTGCGATGCAAGACCGCCGGTACCAGCCCCGATTTCCAAAATCCGCAGTCCACGCCCTTCCGGGAGATGGCTTGCGGCTTCCTCCACCGCCCTGCCGATGCCAGCGAGCCATGGACTGGTTACGAGGCCGTCACCGTAAAATTGATCGAGCAGGTCCGCTCCGCCACCGGAGAAAAGAACCTGCACCGCCTCGATCTCACCGCGCATGATCGCTCCGAGTTCGCCGCAGGTTGCGCCGCTGAGCATCACCTCGGGGACATGCCCCGGATATTCATCGAGGCAGCGGCGGAGGATTACTGGTGTGGAATCGGCCGCTTGGGTGAAAGCAGGCGTCGGCTGATAAGCGCTGTCTTTTTTGATGAGCAGGTTTTCCAACACCAGATTGTCCACGAGCTGATGGAACGAAAGCATCATCGATTCCGCGACGCCGAGCGAGGCGGCGGTAAACCATCCGTCCTCGCCGGTCCCCGCGCCCATGGCGCGCAGGCCGCTGGCAATCTGGGCAGCGGTGAGTTCGTCGCCTGCGATGCTGGCAGCCTGAAGATGATCGCGGCCACGTATGTCGAGCACTTCATCCAAGGCGCACTGCGCGACATCGCGCAAACGATCGAGAGGCAAAGGTATCGCCGTGTTGGGTTTCGTTTCGGCTTCGGTCTTTTCCCAGCCGACGTGATAGGTCACGTCGCGGCCCTTGCCGTTTCGGCCTGTCCGGCGTCCGCCTTCCACACTGATCGCGCGGAAACCGTCGATCCGGACGCAGGGCTTGCCGGTTTCATCATACAAATCGATGCCGCCTTCGACGAATTCCTCGTTCGCCTGCTGCACGCCGGCCTTCACCAGACAGGACGCACCCGGCGAGCGAAGGAAAAGGATTCTCGCAAAGCGCACTGGCAAACGCAGGCCTGCCGTGCGATTCTCAACGGTCGCCGCCCCGGCGGAAAATGTTTGCAGTGCGCCGTCGAACAACACCGGATGCAGCGGATACTCCCCTGCCCGCCCGGCGATTGTTTCTGATAGCGAAACCCGGCCCGAGGATTTGCCACCGCTGGCGGCAAGCTCGCGGATCGGTCGGAACTCTTCACCGTAGCGCAGTCCCAGATCGCTCATGTGGCCGTAGAAGGTATCGAGCCCGACGACGTCGAGACCGTGCGTCCTCGCGTTTTCCCAATTGGTCTGGGCGAACGACGATTCAGTCCGCTCGCCACGCATCGAGCCGATGACGTGGATGGACCACGAAGCCCCGCTTTCGAACCGGCTTTGGATTGAAAACGTGCGTTCGGTGGGATCATAGGAAATCTCCAACAGAAGCCCGGACGGTGGATCAGGCAGAATGAGCGGTTTGCGGATTTCGAAATCCTCCACCACGAATGGTTTGCCTTCGAACAATTGCACGCCCGCTTCGAGCACCATCTCCACGAATCCCGCAGCGGGGAAAACGGTGAGGTTTTCCACGCGGTGATCTTTCAGGAATGCCATGTGCCTGCCATCGAGGCGGGTGATCCAAGTCGGCGTGGCGCGTGGCAGCCGCACGTCCAACAAACCGCGTCCGCCAGCTCCCAGACGACCTTCGCGCACTTCGGCGGATTCGTTCCACCAGCGGCTTTTGTCCCATGAATAGGCGGGCAGATCGAGCAGGCGGCGCGATGGCGTCATCGCTGCGAAATCGAGATCCACACCAGCGAGGTGCAATTCCATGGCGGTTTCGATCATCGATTCCTGCTCACGTTCGCGGCGGACGGAGGCAAGGATGACGGGTTTCACCGGCTGATCGGCGAGGCATTCCTGGATCGAGCGGACGAGTGCCGGATGCGCGCCGAGTTCCAACCAGACATCCACGCCGAACGCGGCGACAGCGCCGATGGCTGCGGCAAATTCGACCGGCTGGCGCACGCCGCTGGACCAATGGCTGGCCACGCAGGCCGTGCCATCGAGACGAGTGCCGGTGACTGTGCTGAAAAACGGCAGAGTTTCGGCGCGGGGAGTTAGATCTGCGAGAGCGCCGTTCAGTGCATCCGCCGCGGGCTGCATCATCGCGTGGTGGAAGGGATGGCTCACTTGAAGGAAACGGGCGAAAGTTCCCGCGGCTTCGAGTTCCGCGGCGATCGGTTCGAGCGACGAACGCAAACCTGATAGTGTCAGCGAGCGCGGTCCGTTGAAGGCGGCGATGCTCACGCTTGGATCATGGCGATCGATCACCGCCTGTGCTTCCCCGGGGCTCATGCCAACGGCAAGCATCGTTCCGCCGGGAACCGAACATTCGTCCATGAAACGTCCGCGAAGCACGATGATTTTCGCCGCTTCCGCCAGTGTGAGAATGCCTGCCACGCAGGCGGCCGCCACTTCGCCGACACTATGACCGACGACGGCACTCGGGTGGATGCCCCAGGATTTCCAAAGTTCGGCGAGTGCCATCTGCATCGCGAAAATCGCAGGCTGCGAAACTTCCGTATGCTGCATCCGGGAAGTTTCCTCGGTGCGGCCGAGTTCCTCTATCAGCGAGAATTTCGCCCACGGCTTCATCGCCAGCTCACAGGCTTCGATCGTGCGGCGGAAGACAGGTTCATCGCGCATCAATTCGCGGCCCATTCCAAACCATTGCGGACCTTGGCCACTCATCACGAAGACCACGCCCGCCGCTTTTTCGCGACGCGGAGTGAATGCGGTGCGCAGTTTCGGTCCGGCGTTTTCCGTGGAAAAGGCGGCAAGCTCCTGCACCATTTCCGCCATCGAGTTCGAGGTCAGCACCAGGCGGTGCGAGTGGTGGTTGCGGCGCGCACCGAGCATGTAAGTCAGATCCGCCAACGAAGGCGAGCTGCCGTTGAGCTTCGAGTGATCGTCCATCCACGCGCTCATCTTGAAGGCCGTCGCTAACAACGACTCCTCGGAGCGGGCGGAAAGCATCAGCGGCCAAGCGCGGGTCGTGTCCGTTTCCGCGAGGTGATGCATCGGCTCGACTACAGGAGATTCCGTGAGAATGACGTGGGCGTTCGCACCGCCGAAGCCGAACGAGTTGATGCCCGCCGTGCGGATGGTGCCGTTGTCGGGAAACGGTTCGTTTTCCACGGCCACGCGGAGTTTCAAGGCATCGAAGTCGATGTTGGGATTCGGCGTATCGTAATGAAGGCTGGCGGGAATGCGGCCGTGCTTGAGCACGAGGGCCGCCTTGAGCAGACCGGCCACACCGGACGCGGTTTCCAAGTGACCGAGATTGGTTTTCACCGAACCGATCACCAATGGTTTCTCGCGGTCCCCGCAAAGGGCTTCGGCGAGAGCGTGGGCTTCGATCGGATCGCCGACCGCCGTTCCCGTGCCGTGCGCTTCGACATAACCGATGCTGGATGGCTCGATGCCGGCGTTCACGCAGGCATCGCTAACAAGACGCGACTGGGCGTCCGGGCTGGGAAGGGAAATCCCGTTCGTATGGCCGTCCTGGTTCACTGCCGATCCGATGATCACCGCATGAATGGGATCGCCGTCCGCGATGGCGTCCGAGAGTCGCTTCATCAGCACCATGCCCGCGCCCTCGCCACGGACGAAGCCGTTGGCCGAGGCGTCGAAGGCCTTGCACTTGCCTTCAGGAGAAAGCATCCCCGCTTGGGAAAATCCGATGAAACCATCCGGGTTGATCATCACTGTCACGCCGCCTGCCATCGCCACGTTGCAGTGCCCCGCCAGGATGTGCTCGCAGGCCACATGCACCGCCGTTAGTGCGGAGGAGCAGGCGGTGTCCATCGCGATGGAAGGCCCCGTTAGATTAAGACAGTAGGAAATCCGGTTGGCAGCGATGCTGTGCGCGCTGCCGGTCGGCGTATGCGAGCTGATGCCGGCGCGGTCGGTGGAGGTGTGCTGGAGGCCTTGGTAGTCATTGTGGGAAATCCCGACGAAGACACCGATGTCCGTGCCTTTTTCGAAATCCAGAACCATGCCGGCGTCCTCAATGGACTCCCACGCGGTTTCCAACAGCAACCGTTGCTGAGGATCGATGTAAGGCGCTTCCCGTGGTGAGATTCCAAAAAATTGGGGGTCGAACTGATCGATCCCCTCAATAAATCCTCCGCGTTTGGCCACGCTCTTGCCGACCAAGCCTGGCTCGGGATCATAAAACCGCTCCACATTCCAACGATCCGCCGGCACGTCGCAAACGCCTTCGCGTCCTTCTACCAGCAGTTTCCAAAATGATTCAGTGTCGTTCACCCCGCCAGGAAAGCGGCAGCCGATTCCGATGATGGCGATCCTCTCCTTACTCTGTGGTTTGCTGGCTGGCGATGAAGTCGAAGTCAGACGATCGGAAACTGGTAGGCGGGACATAGTTGATCGGGTAATTTTTGTGGGGAGTGTCTTGGACACGGATTCGCGGAGCATAACCCCGCAAATTACCTTTGCTGGGATTATTTGAAGTTTGCCTCAAAATCGGCTTTTTGCAACGGGAATCGAGATCGGGCATTTTGCGAGTGGAATAAATACCCTTTGCCTATCAAACCCAGTAAACTAGTAGTTACAGAACAATGTGCGGAATAGCGGGAGTAATCGACTTGGCGGGACGCCGGGACGTGCCGGAAGGCGTGATCGAGCGGATGTCGAGGGCGCTCGTCCATCGAGGCCCGGATGAGGAGGGATTTCTCCGGCGGCCGGGATTGGCATTCGCATCCCGACGGTTGAGCGTGGTGGGTCTGGCGGACGGCCAGCAACCGATGACCAATGAGGACAGGTCCGTGCATGTCGTCTATAATGGCGAGCTTTTCGACTATGTGGAAAAACGAGCCGAGCTAACCGCTCGCGGCCACCGTCTCCACACCCATTGCGATACGGAAATCATTCCTCACCTCTGGGAAGAGAGCCAGGAAGACACCTTCCTGCGCCTGCGCGGCCAATTCGCGATCGCCATGTATGACGAGCGCCTCCATCAGATCACGCTGGGCCGCGACAGGTTCGGTATCAGTCCGTTATATTGGACGCGGCAGGGCGATTGGCTGCTGTTTGCCTCGGAAATCAAGGGCCTGCTGGCATCCGGCATGTTCAAGCCCAAGGCGGATCTGCGCGGCATCGACCACATTTTCACCTTCGCCGCCATGCCCGGGCCGGTCACGTGTTTCGAGGGCGTGCAGCTTCTGAGGGCCGGACATTATTTACAAATCAGCCCGTGCAACGAGGGCACCGCGGATCCAGTCATCCGCGAGCAGGCCTACTGGCAAATGGATTTTCCCAACCAAGGCGACGAGAATCCGGAAACCGATGCCCGCAAGCTGACCGACCAATTCGAGGAAATCCTGCTAGCCTCCGTGGAGCGCCGACTCCGTGCCGACGTCCCGGTGGGGGCCTATCTATCCGGCGGTCTGGATTCCAGCATGATCGTGGCGATGGCCTGCCGCATCAAGGGCCCGGCCATCAACACCTACACCGTCCGCGTGGACGAACCCGGCCTCGACGAACTGAGCGGGGCCAACCAATCCGCCAAACACATCGGCACCGCGCCGCCCATCGTGCAGGATTTCAAGCCCAGCGACGCGATCGAGATGTATCCGCAGCTCATTCAGTCGGCCGAGTGCCCTGTGGTCGATACCTCATGCGCCGCCCTGCTCCAACTCGCACGAAAGGTCCACAGCAACGGCCAGAAGGTCGTCCTGACCGGCGAAGGAGCCGACGAATGGCTGGCCGGTTATCCTTGGTATAAGATCGCCAAAATCCTCGGCGGTCTGGATTCCATTCCCGGCCTGCGCCTCAGCGACGTCGCCCGCCGCGCCTATCTGCGAGCCACCGGCGTTCCGCAATATCCGGCCGAATACCGGCATGGTTTGGAAAAAGCTGTCGGAGGCCCGAACGCGTGGATCGATTCATACGGCGTGCTGGCCCTCTCGAAATTGCGCCTTTATGCCGAACCGATGCGGGAGGTATTGAAACAATCCAATCCGTGGGCTGACCTCGGCATGAATGTCGAGCGGGCAAAGCATTGGCATCCGCTCAACCGCAGCCTGTGGGTCGGCGCGCGAGTCACGCTGGCAGGGCATCTGCTCCAAGCCAAGGGCGACCGCGTGGCCATGCACTCGTCCGTGGAAGTGCGCTATCCGTTTCTCGACGAGGAGGTTTTCGATTTCGCCGCGAAGCTCCACCCCAGTTGGAAACTCCACGGCTTCCGCGACAAGCACCTGCTGCGCCTCGTCGCCGAACGCTGGTTGCCGCCGGAAATCGCCCGCCGCAGCAAGGTCATTTTCCGCGCCCCGCTCGACAGCTTCCACATGGATCCCGAACCGAAATTCGTCGGAGAACTCCTCAGCGAGGAATCCCTCCGCCGCACCGGCTACTTCGATGTCGCCGCCGTGCAACACTGGCGCAAAGCCTTCCGCCAACTGCGGGGAACCTCCGTCGGAAGACTTTCCATGGAAATGGGCCTCGCCGCCGTCGTCGCCACCCAGCTCTGGCATCACACCTTCATCGACGGCTCGCTAGCAGATCTGCCGGTGTGGAAAAGCGAGTGAGCGGCACGGGCTGTTCGGCGGATCGACACCGTTCACGACGACCATCGCTTTCGAGGGATCAATCCGCTGGACAAGCATCCCATCCAATATCGGGGATTCTTTGACAATTACGTGGGCAATCAGATCCGCCAGCGTGGAATCATATCCCTCTTCGTAAAATCTGCCCGGATAGATGATTGCGTGAAATGCGGTGAAGTCAGTGATTTGGTAAATGCCACTGGTTGAATTTCAAACGGCAGAGCGCAGCGGCGGTAACACAGACATTCCTGTCTGTTCTTTCACAAGGCCAGGTAGCCCGGACATTCCTGTCTGGGCATTAGACCCATATCGTTCGGGCGACAGAATGTCACCCTGACTCAGTTGACAGAATGTCAACGCTCCCTACGGCCATCTGGCCCAAGGAGCGCGTTCATCCTGAGCGCTATGTGCCGCGGACATTCTGTCCGTCTCAGCGCAGCCAGAGTTCCACTCGGCGGTTCTTTTGTTGTCCCGGAACGGTTGCGTTCGATGCGACGGGCATGGCCGCGCCCAAGGGGACAGTGTCCGCCACCACCACGCCCCGTTGCGCGAGCTGGCGGGAGACCTCGGCGGCCCGTTGCCCGGAAATCTTGAGGTTTGAAGTCGCGGATCCGACGCTATCGGAAAAGCCCAGCAGAATGGTTTCCTTGCGCCGGTTCTCGGGGCGGGCAAGGAAGCGGATCACGCGGTCAAGATCCCGGACACTCTTGGCGTCCAGCCCGGACTGACCCGTGCGGAAGCGAAAGCTGACACTGAGGCGTCCATCCGCTTGCTTGGCGAGTTGGACGTATTTCTCCGGCATGGTGTTGGAAGTGGCTAATTTCTCGGTTTCTACCCGTTGGGAAATCACCCCGGTTTCCTCGGCAATCGCCTGGCCTTCATCCGAGAGGGCGAACTCGACGAGCGCGGGTGTCCAAGGATGGGTGGGAACCATCGGCGTGTAAAAGTACAACCTCCGCGAAAGCAGGTAATCCTCGGTGGCGACCGTGAAGGGCGATGGCAGCATCGATTGCGTGCCTTCGTCGGAAATGGCCAAGGCTTTGGAGTTCTTCACGTAGGGCAAGCCGATGAATCCAATGCCGGCCGGATCGGAGGCGACTCCGTCCGAAAGCGCGAGCGAGTCCTCGAACCGCTTCGCCACCTTGTCCAACGGTCGGTCGCCCAAGACGAGCGATTTGAAACTATCGTAAGTGCCGGACTTGTCATCCCGCGCATACAGGTGGATCGGCCCCGGCGAACCGCCGACCTGTACCCAGTCCGTGATGGTGCCTGAGAAAATGTCCGCCAATTGTGAGATCGTCAGCGCCGACACCGGGTTCGAGGAATTGACGACCACGGCGACTCCATCCAGGGCCACCACATGCTCGCACGCCGGGGCGAGCATGTCGCCGAGGAAGGCAAGTTGCTCAACCTCCGCCGGTTTGATCGCGCGCGACGAGATTCCTATCTGGCAGGTTTGGTCCTTCAGCGCTTGAAACGCGGTGGACGATCCATGGGTCTCGATCCGCACCGCCTGCCGCCTCGGAGAGTTGTGAATTGAGAAAGACACGAGCACTTCCTCGCTGCCCGGCGTTTCCTGCGCCACCTCCACCGCGCCCATGTGTTTGAGGAAACCCATCACCAAGGCGGGCATCAACTTGGCTCCGATGGTGTTGGAACCGGTGATCCGAAATACAACCTCGGGTCCCGCCGGTTGCGCTACTTCCTGAGGAGCGGCGGGAGTTTCCTTGACGACAGGTGCTGGGACCGGCGCGACTTGCGCCACTACCTGAGGAGCCGGTGCCACTTCAACAAGCGCGGCGGACGCGGCGATCTGAGGCGCAGCGGCGAGAGGAGCATGCGCTGCTGGCACTGTGATCGGCAGCGGATCGGTCTCGGGCATTTTTGTCACTGCGGCTGCTGCCTGGGCGATTCCGAAATTGCCGTGATCGCGGCTTTCTTCCGACGAACCACCGAGCAGGACTAGCGCCAGAACGGCCGTGCCAAGAACGACGGCACCGACCATCGCAATGAACGGAATATCCCGCCAGCATTCCCTCGACAATACCTTGGGCCAAGGGAGCATTTCCGCTCTCGTCTCTTTCAACGATTGCAGTTGGACGCTGTCCGTGTGCGGGCTAACGGCCGCCGACCGACTGCTTTTTTCAATTGGGATCGAGGTGGTGATCGCACTGAGGATGCCGTCGGCGATGGCGGTGGTTTTCAAAGAGTGCATCGCTTCCAGAGCGCTGGAAAAGCGGCGGTCGGGATTGAGGTCGAACAAGCAGACGAGCCAGTCGCAAATGCCCTGAGGCAATTCGGCACGATGCCGCCGAGGATGGATGACGCGGTGAGTGAGGTGAGAAGTGATGACCTCCGCGATGGTTTCGCCTTCAAAAGGAGGATGGCCGGTGAGCGCGAAATAGAGGGAGCAGCCGAGCGAGTAGAGATCGCTACGGCCATCGACAGGCTTGCTGCTAAGCTGTTCGGGGGAGATGTAGTGAACCGATCCTTGGACGGAACCGTCGATCTGCACGGTTTGCGGAGAGGGGCTGGAATCTTCGATGAATTTCGCCATTCCAAAGTCCAGCAGCTTTGTCTGGAAGGACCCGCTTGGCAGCTCGGCAAGCATGATGTTCGAGGGTTTCAGGTCGCGGTGAATCAGGCCGACGTCATGGGCCGCCACCAGGGCGTCCAGCGATTGGCGCGAGAGATCGACAAACTCCTCCAAGCCCATCGGGCCGCTCGTCGTCACCCGCTCGTCGAGATTCTGGCCGATGACGTGCTCCATCACGATGCAGGGCGTGCCGTCGCTAACGTTGACATCGTAGACGGAGATGATGTTCGGGTGCTTGAGGGCGGCCATTTTGGACGCTTCCTCCAGGATGCGTTGAAGCGTGTTGTCGTCCTTGCCATCGGCGCGCACCCGCTTGATCACCACTTCGCGCCGGAGACTGGTGTCCCAGGCAAGGTAGGCGTCGCCGCTGCCGCCCGATCCGAGAAGTTTTCGAATCTGGTAGCGATCCGCTAGTTTGCTGCATCCGCTGTCGGGGGAGGTTGTTTCAGAATTCATGTTGTTCAAAGCTTTACGCTACCAAACCCCGTAGGGGTCTTTACGCCGATAGCCGAAGTGTAACGATTTCTTCACCAGAAACATGGATCGAGGCAGCCAACCTCCCCCGGCTTCAAGATCCCGGATAAGATCGAAGCCATCGAGTGCCTCCTCGCCGCCTACGCAGCTTCCGCAGAAGAACGAGGGTGTGGCGGAGCGATCGAAACGCGGAGCGCGCGGAGGTCGCGGAGAGAATCGCAGAGATTGGAGAACCCCGTGTTTTTGCCTCCGCGACTCTCTCCGCGACCTCCCCGACTCCGCGTTTCGCTTCGGTAATGACTGTTAGCAAACGGTCTGTCATCTTAATGGATTCGCCAGATTCGCGGTGCCACATCCTCCACACATCCTGACACTCCGCGCCTTCCTCTCAGCAAAGCTTCCAGCACCTCCCCCAGCCTCTTCCCAATCTCCGGTTCCCCGCCCTCTCTGAAACGGTTTCCGCTCCCTCCGGACCCGGAAACCGTAAATTTCTCCACCGCGCGGAATTCTTTCGCCACCGCGCCGATCCATTTCTCCACCGCGCGGTCCCATTTCTCCACCGCGCGGTCATATTTTTCGACCGCGCGAAACCGTTTTTGACCGTTCTCTGCCGTCTGGCCACCGCCCATCTCCGTATTTCCACTGTTTTTGGATATTCCCCGACCGCGCGATCACCAACTTCCACCGCGAAACCCCATTCTTCCACCGCGCGGGAACGTTTTTTCACCGTCCAACCCCGTTTCTCCACCGTTTTCCAATCTTCTCCCACCGCGCAGTCTCGTTTCGCCACCGCGAAGGCGGGTTTTCAGGAAATACCGCTCCTCCATCAGTCCCCATTCGATGGAAAATCCCCTTCTATCCAAAAAGATCGTGCATCCAACACACCGTCACGTTAGGAGTCGCCCGCCTTCTCCCCTTATGAAAACATCAACATGTCACAAACAGACACCACCACCCAGCCTGCCAACGCAGGATCACCCGCACCAGCACCCTCCGCCGAAGCCAACCGCAGCCGCGGTTACTTCCATCAGGGCCAGCTCGATGACCTCGACACCACCACCACGGTGCTCGCCGCCGCCCGCTCCTACCCTGAGGAGATGACCTCGCAGGATATCAGCGCCACCTGGCTCGACGACTTTGCGGCCATCCTCAAGGAAGCCCGGCGTCGTTCCAGCAGCACCGGCCAGGATGTCATCGAGGCGAAACAAGCCACCCAGGAATCGAACGACGCCCAGGCCAAACTCGTCGCCGGCCTCAAGCGCATCCAGAGTGCCGCCAAACAGAAACACCAGATGCTCGCCGAGGATGGCGACCCCGCCACCAACTTCCCAACCGACGGCTACCTCATCGGCACCCGCCTCGACGCCAGCCGCGCCATCCTGATCCAAAGCGCGGACTCCCTCATCGCCCGCGCCGAAGCGGACAGCCTCCCCGGCTTCAAGACTCCGGACAAGATCGCCGTCATTGAAGAACTTCTCGCCGCCTACACCGGCTCCAAGGACGGCCAGCAGGGAGCCAACCGCGACAAGGAACTCGGCCGCCTCAGTCGAGACGAACTCATCGGCCGCATCAACGCCCGCCGCGCCGCCACCCAGCACGCCGCCGACGCCCTCTGGCCCCCCACCGAAGCCAACCGCCCCATCCGGAAGACATTCTAGCTTCCTCTGACAAGGTCGATGGGATTGTGAATTAAATAACCGGCAGTGCGCCGCGGTCCTCGGCGCACTGCCTAACTTGCTGCGGGAAATCGTGGTTGCCGCGTCTCGCAGCAACGAAACACGGCCGAATGGTAGTTGGCTCTGCACATGCAGGACCCCTCCATTAGGGAAAGATGTTCCCAAAACCTGCCGATAATGTTTCACGGCCAAGGAAGAAGAGTATGAGGCACCGCGAATCATGCGAATCGAGCGAATCTTGAAGAACGAGGGCATGGCGGAGCGATCGAAACGCGGAGCACGCTGAGGAAGGAGAGAGAATCGCAGAGGTTGGAGAACCTCCCGTTTTTGCCTCCGCGACTCTCTCTGCGACCTCCCTTACTCCGCGTTTCGCTTCCGTAATGACTGCTGCCAAACGGCCTGTCCTCTTTATGGATTTGCCAAATTCGCATGATTCGCGGTGCCTTTCGATTTTCTCCAGCAGGAATTCCCAACGCCTGATGGAGGAGCCCTGCTCTGCACTGCCTATTTCCATCCTCGACACGGCCTCTTCTTCCCTCTTGTCTAATTGCCGCTCACATCTTCTCCGAGGATTTGAATCGAGCTGACTGAATCTGTTCCAAATCCCCCCTCCCCCATGAAATCTCCCATCATTCCCGGCGAAATCCTGCTGGAAGAATATCTCAAACCCATGGGCATCTCGCAGAACGCGATGGCTCGCGCCATCGACATGTCGCGGCGAACCATCAACGAGATAGTGCTCGGCAAGCGCGCCATCACTCCCGCCACGTCCATCCGCTTCGGCGTCTTCTTCAGTCAGACCGACACCTTCTGGCACGGCATCCAGGTGGAATGCGATTTTCGCGCCCTCGCCCGCCAGCGAAAGAAACTCGTCTCCGGCATCCAACCCGCCGAATCCATCGCCTCCCCCCATTGAACTTCCCATCTCCTCCTGCCTCAACATCTTGCCTTCCGCTGCTGTATTTACCGGAAACCTCAATTAATCTCGCCAAAACAATGCCATTTGACTTCAACTCATTAAAACCGCAAGCCGCAAACGCTGGCCCAATTGATCCTATTCAAATATTTCGTGGCCTAAGAGTCAGAGACACTGCCGTAAACGATTTATGGCTCGGGCAAGCAGAAGCATTGCAGCCATGGCACGAACACCGAGCGATGAAAGATGTAGCGGTTGGTCTCAACACGGGTGCGGGCAAGACCCTCGTTGGTCTTCTCATTGCCCAATCTTTGGTGAATGAAACCCGCGGAAAAGTTCTTTATGCGTGCAACTCCATCCAACTTGTTGAGCAAACGCGGGACAAGGCGTATGGGTATGGTTTGGAAGCAACCACCTACTTTAGCAAAGAGTTTTCTAATCAATTGTATACACAAGGAAAGGCGCCATGCATCACCACTTACCAAGCTCTTTTCAATGGCAAATCGCGTTTCAAACGGGAAGAAATCAGCGCGATCATTTTTGACGATGCGCACACCGCGGAGAATGTTCTCCGAGATCAGTTTACACTAAGTATAACTTACTCTGGTTTTCCAACCGCCTACACCCAACTTTTAGCCGAATTTCGCGATTATTTTCATGGTGCAGGACAAGTCTCGACTTTTGAAGAAATCGCCGAGCAGAACTCACCGCGTTTACTGATCGTTCCTCCTTTCGAGGTGAAGAAGCATTTTGAGTCTATTCTCGCCGTCCTTCGCGAGGCGGATCTGACCAAAAATACCGACACGCTTTTTGCATGGGAACACTTAAAAGATCATCTAGATCTTTGTTGTTACATTTTTTCCGGTGGTGCACTTACCATTACCCCTCCGTTTATTCCGGTCCGGACACTCCCATATTTCCAAGGAACGACACGACGCATCTATTTGTCAGCAACACTCAATGCTCCGGACGCGTTTGCTAGAACATTTGGTAAGATCCCCGAAAAATTTGTCTCTCCTGATACCCCAGCGGGTGCTTGCGAACGCATGATTCTTGCACCCATTCTCCACGATGACGTCTCCGATGACATTGCGACGACGGTCGCAATGGTTGCAACCCGCAAAGCGTTGATCATGACTCCTACTTATTCGCGAAGTGCGAAATGGGGGAGTATCGCGACTCCACCTCATAAGGACGCGGTAACGGCTGCCGTAAACAATTTCAAATCAGCGTCCCCTCCGGCAAAGCTCCTTCTTACTGCCCGCTACGATGGCGTCGATTTGCCGGGCGACACCTGTCGCATCATGGTAATCGACGGGCTGCCGAGCGCGACAGGTTCGTTAGAGCGTTTCATGTGGGAGTATCTCCGGATGTCTAAAACGCTCCGGACGACGATTGCCTCTCGTGTGGTTCAAAGCTTCGGACGTATTTCGAGGGGCATGAGCGACTATGGAGTGGTTTTTCTGACAGGAGATACGCTGGTCGAGTGGCTTTCGAATCCACAGAATCAAATGGCAATGCCCCCGTTTCTGCAAAAGCAACTTCAACTTTGTTCCGAGCTCTCAAAAAATCTTCGTCCTTCTGAGATTTCTGGAACAATTGATCGCTGTTTGGATCGCGACGAATCATGGATTAATGCCTACGAAGGCTTCATCGACAATGCGCAACCTTTAGATGCGGTTCGAGATACTTCGATCGAAACAGAATTGGCAATCTCCGAAGCAAAATTCGCCTCGGCGATGTGGCGGCGTGACTATGAAGCAGCCGCCGCTGCCCTCTCAAGCACCTTGGAGCGGGCGGATGAATTAAGCTCTAGCACAAGAGCATGGCATCAATTCTGGATTGCAGCAGCTACTGACAAAGCGGGCGACTCCGAAACCGCGATCCAACTTTATCGTCGCGCCCATGGATCCCAAACCAACCTGCCAGCGCCGGAGAAAGAGTACGAAGCTGGTGATGGAATGGCAATCCACGAGCAGGCAAAACAAGCCGCGTTACAATTCGTCGAATCGGCGTCTGGCGTGGTTGAATGCCCTTTAAGGATGGATGCCCAGCTTGAACCACTTCGCTCAGGGGGCTCATCCAATCAAATCGAAGAGGCCATCCGTAGTCTTGGAGTTATCCTAGGGATCTCATCTACTCGCCCCGATAACGAAGAAGGAACTGGTCCGGACAACCTTTGGGTTTTTGGTGAAACGGCATTCTGTATAGACGCGAAAACGGACAAGGAGGCCGCATCCGTTTACCAGAAAAAAGAAATTGGCCAAATGGCCGATCACGAGCAGTGGGTATTAGGTAATACGACTGCGACAACGGTAGTTCCAATATTTGCTGGTCCAGAAGTTGCAGCATCAAAATCGGCCAATCCTCCTAATGACCTCCTTGTAATCACTCGTGAGAAACTCGGCGAAATTGCTGAACGCGTGTGTGCAGCCTGCCGGGATGTAGCATCAACGTCAATCCCGTTAAATTTGGCATCAAATCTGTCCAAAGAATTCGAACGCAAAGGGCTACTGTTTCATAAAATTCTTGAGGAGTTTGGTGCGACAAAACTGGTTGATCTTTAGGATTATTTTCATGGCAGTGATCGCCCCGTCACAAAGCGCCCATGAGTCGAATCATTCAACCCAAATGGCTTGTTTGAAAACGAATCCCGAGATGCGCGACAAGAATAATCAGTTATCACCCTTGTTAATTTAGAAAATTTGGCGGAGCCCCAACTTAAAGTTCATAACGTCTCTCCAAAAAACACAAATGGAACCTGCTCCATATCCTCCTTACAATGCGGAAGAGTCCCAAGCAATAGCAACTTTTCTTGGATTGATTGATCATGTCCACATCAAAGCTGATGTCTCCAATATGGATAAAGTTCCGAATCACGACGGAACCATAACACTTGTGGATGACAAACAGAGGCCGCAAGGGGAATTGAAGATACAAGTAAAAAAGTTCCCAAAAGGCGCATCCAAGTTTTCTTGTCCCGTTGAATTGGTCGGCTTCAGCACGCGTGTCAGCTCCCCCTTCATCTTGATTTGTGTTGATGTCGAAAATCGGAAGGCATATTGGTGCCATATATCATCAGTCATGCCTGGATTAAGGAAGGATCAAAAGACATTTACAGTAAAGTTCCAAGATCAAATAGATGAAATCGGGGATGGATTCCCTTACATTGAAAGATGGCAGCTAATTTGCGACGACTATTTGAAGCGTATTTCAGAATTCCCGAAACTACATCAAAAAGTCGACGACGAAATCGGACTAGGAAAACTGGAGACATCTCAAAGGATCTTCTTCCAACAATTTATTGAGCACGTTAATGTGCTATTGGATGTCGATTTTCCGATTATTAAAAATGAATTTTTTGCAGATACTTGGAAGCTTGGTGTAAGTGTTCACCGGTCCGACAATGAGATTGTCTCTTATTCAATATTTACTATTCCCCACGGAGAAAATTCTCCACTTTTGATTCATGAACCTCAAGCAAGCGAAGAGCCAACTATTTCCATAGATGGCATAGATGGATCCCATCCCATCAAAGGAATAGTATCATTTCATTTCGATGGCTGCTTCAAAAACGGAATCTCAGTGCAATGGGAAAGACGACAAGAAGTTGATGACCCAAAAAAATCAGCCAAAAAATTTGTATTTCGATACTTAAATCGGCTATTTAAAGAACGTCGGTTTCATACCCACGGTCACCGACTCAGCACAGAATTATTAATTTGGTTCATTACCAATTACTCTCATACCTTGGGGATTTCTTTGGCAGATTCTTATTCTACATCTGCCATTTCATACGGATACAATGTATACCTTCCTATGTGGTATTCCTTGGCGTATCCACGGGTGACGGGTCTGATGGCTGAAAATTTTCAAGAGGCCTTTATGAACAACCCATGGCCTTCGTTTGAAGAAGTGGCAAATTTAGGACTAAAATCAAGCCATCCGGAAGAAGCCGAAGTCCATCGGGCGATTGCAACCAGATCACGCCCATCACCACAGCCTCTGAGAACATATGACTTTCGATTCGAGTCAATCCAGCAGGCGATAGACTACTTAATCGCCAATGACGTTACCGAGATCACTCGTCTAGATCGCCCTTGGAGCAGAGCAGGCAAATGGATTTGGGATGCATACACTCCTGAAGATCTGGCATTTAATGTTGCATCGATGCTGGAAGGATCAGGCGCAGACTACCGAGACTTCATCAAGGGCAATCAATTTGGCCGACTAGATTCAATGCTTTTTTCAGGGGAGATCAGCAAGATATATGTTGGAGATTCGAGCAAGTGGCAATCTTCTATTTTTGGTCCAAGCGCGGATGTTTTTTGGGTAGACAATACCGACAGAAAACTTCCGGCAATTTCTTTTATTGATTTGTCAGATGCTCCGGAGTCCTTTCAAATATCAAATAAAATCGTTTTTATTAGAAACATCGAAAGGAAGTTGATTAGCAGTGACCACCAGGTGATCAACCACTTTTCTGAAGAAAGAAAGATTCAACCAACGATATACGATCTCCTCAAAGCCGATTTAGAGGCATGCTATGAGATGAAAATCAGCGACTGAGCCTAATTACTTCTGTTTCCTCATGGAAACTTGGCTTGATCACGAACTTGAAATATTGAGTTGGGCGAAAGTAAAATTTACTTTTTGCCTCTCCCCCAATAGCGGAATGATGTCAAAATAGAATCCAGCAACGGTCACAGACTGCCGCTACAGGTCAAAACGGCTCGTCGTCCGACCATGGATCACTGTTTCCCACATTCCACTCTTCGACCATTTCCGTAGGAAAATCTTCCAGAAACCGAGACGGGCGGCAGATGATGTCGCCGGTGTAGGACTTGGGGTTCATCATCGGGTAGGTCAGATAGAGATCATCCTTGGCGCGGGTGATGGCGACGTAGAATAGCCGACGTTCTTCTTCCAACATCGGCAGATCATCGGTTTCGAGGATGCGACCGTTGGGGAATTGGCCGTCCACGAGCCAGATCAGGAAAACGACTTTCCATTCGAGGCCTTTCGCCTGGTGGATGGAGGAGAGCGTGACTTTTTCGTCGTCGGGTTCGCTCTTGTCGCCGGTCGTCTCGCCGTCCACGGAACTCATGAGCGAGAGCTGAGCGAGGAAATCGAGGATGTCATCGAAGTTTCCGCCATACTGCGAGAGTTGCTCGATATCGCTGCGGCGGTTCTCGAAGTTTTCAAAACTCGCTTTCAGGTATTCGTCGTAGATGCCTTCCAGAATGCTGAAGATCATGTCCGCGGGTCGGGCGAATTCGCCATCGGGTGTGAGCTCGTCTAGGGTATAACAGAGTTGCTCCCAGTGTTTCACCGACTTCTTCGGCACCTTGAATTTGAGAAACAGATCGGACCATTTGGGCGGCAACTCCTCTTTCGTTGACCAACCGCTTTTCAGCCATTCATTCCAAAGCTTCTGCGCGGCGATCGGGCCGCAGCCCGGCAACAGGTTCACCATGCGGAGGAAACTCACCTCGTCCCGACGGTTCACCACGAAACGCATGAATGCGGCGATGTCCTTGATGTGCGCCTGCTCGAAAAAGCGCAGCCCGCTGGTGATGCCGAATGGAATGCCGCGCACGGTCAGTTCCATCTGGATTTCCAAGCTCTGGAAATGCGCCCGATAGAGCACCGCCATTTCCTCCAGCGGAATCCCCTCTTCACGCAGTTCCAACATCCGTTGCGCGACAAACGCCGCCTGGGTGCGCGGGTCTTGCAGCGGGACGAGCGCGGGTTTCACGCCCGGGCTCTCGCGGGAGGCCCGCAGGTCTTTCTCGAAACGGCCGGAGTTCGCGCGGATCGCGGCATTGGATAGATCAAGAATTTCCGGGACGCTGCGGTAGTTGGTCTCGATGGTGAAAACCCGCGCCCCCTCATAGCGCTTTGGGAAACTCAGGATGTGATCCATGTCCGCGCCGCGCCAGGAGTAGATGGATTGCGCGTCATCGCCCACGGCCATCAGGCTGTTGGAATCGCCGCAGAGCAGATCGATCATCCGGCCCTGCACTGAGTTCGTGTCCTGGTATTCGTCCACCAGGATGTGACGGAAACGGGATTGATAGAGTTCCAGTACGTCCGGCCGCTCCTCGAACAATTTCACCACCATGCAGAGCAGGTCATCGAAATCCATCGAGTTCGTCTCCAGCTTCTTGGCGATGTAGCCCTGCCGGACGAGTTCGATTTTCTCCGTCCAATCGTAAAAATGATCATAGCGCGCCGCGATGATTTCCTCCAGCGATGCGCCGGTGTTTTCGATCAGGCTGAACATCGAGGCCAGCACATCGGCCTTCGGGAAACGGCGCTCCTTCGTATCGATGTCGCACTTCGCGATCACGGCGGAGAGCAGCGATTTCTGGTCATCGCGATCCAGAATGGAAAATGAACGGGTGAAACCGAGATCGTCCGCATGCCGCCGCAGGATCCGGCTGCCGATGGAGTGGAAGGTCCCGGCCCACAGGTCCGAGGTATCGTGCGGGACGAGTTCGCGCACCCGCTCGGTCATTTCGCGGGCGGCCTTGTTGGTGAATGTGAGCAGCAGGACTTGTTTCGAATCGATCCCATGGTCCAGCAACCACGCCACCCGATACGTCAGCGTCCGGGTTTTTCCCGAGCCGGCGCCCGCAATGACCAGCGCCTTTCCCGGAGGTGAGGAAACGGCTTGGTATTGCTCAGCATTCAGCGCCGCCACGTAGTCGATGCCGGATGCCGCAGCGGGTTGCGGGCGATGAAGGGTGTATTGACGAGCCATGGACCTGCGCAGCCTGACACCGGATTTCTCCCGCGGCAACCCTGCGGCGGCAATCGATCAATTTGAAGGATTATGGCAGTCTGCCTTTTCCGTCCGTCCTTCGCCATGCGGTCCCATTCACCAATAGTGGGCCTTCCGGAACGAACCCGTCTGCCAAAATTGAATACCGAAATGGGAAAGGTGAGGCATTTCTG
>JBDSZP010000132.1:0-23609 GCA_039925065.1 Luteolibacter sp. | reverse complement strand
GATCGACTCCGCATATTTTGCTCGCCCTGCGGAGGGTTCCCATTTTCCTCAGCCTCCGATGATGCGATAGGCCGCGAAAACCCCTGCTCCTATCATTACCCCGAGGCAGATCCCACCCGCGATCCGGTCCGTCGATGTCGAGCCCGGACGGGCTGCCGATGACGATTTGGGAAAAACAATCGCCGCGTAAACCATGCCCGCTAACAAGCCGCCCGCATGCGCCGCATTATCGATGTAGCGGTATCCGACCAGCCCGATCAGCGCGGTGAGAAAAACCCCTGCGAGAAGCCTGCGCCGGACCCGCAGTGGCACCAACTCCTTGTGCAGGGTTTCAAAGACCAACAAAAATCCCAGCCAACCCATCAAACCACCGGACGCGCCCACCGTCGGCGTTTCGATGAACTGCGCGGATGCCACTCCGCCAACGCTGGCGGAAAACAAAAACACCATTGGCAAATGCGGCCAGCGGGCAAAGACCTCCATCCGTTTCCCAAGATACGCCAGTCCGGAGGCGTTCATCAGGAAATGCACCACATTCCCATGCAGCAGCGGTGCGGTGAGGAGCCGCCACCTCTGGCCCTCAGCGTAGTCTTTTTTTACAAGTCCTGCTTCCTTAATGCCGTCCCAGCTGTGGAAAATCGCCGTCAGCGAGCCCCAACCGGAGGTTTTTACATGACATAACAACTGCGCCAAGCCGACCGCTGCCATCAGTGCTAGCAATACTTTCGTCACCGGTGCCTTTTGCCGTTCCAGCCAGGTTTCCAGCCGCATCGATGGGACCGCCGCCGCAATGCCATCCGCATTCCACGAGCCGAGTTCCTTCCGCCGACTGCGCGCCTGGGACCATGGAATGAAGGCGAAAATAATAAACATCAGCAATGCCACCCCGGACTGGGTGGAAGCCAATACTGTGTGCGCGGCAAATTTCAGCCGGTTTGGAAAATCGATCCCGCTGCCGGACGGCGATGTCAGTTTACCGGCAAAAACAAAGCCTCGGTAAAAAATGTAGAGCCCAAATCCCGCGCACCCCGTTCCAAACCAACGCATCCGGTGCTGCGCATTCTCCAAATCATCTCGCGTCCAGCGCTCTCGCGCGGTTCGCAGGGCGTCGCCCATTCCGGGCACTTCCTCCGGTAGGATCATCCGGTCATTTTCAGGCGTCCAGACCAGGGTCACACTGCCGTCGCGATCATCACGGATCGCAGCAGTGAGTTGATCAAGTGAATCGCAGGGATGGGATTTTCCTTTCGCATCCATCCAGCCCCATCCTTGCGGGGCTTCCGGGAATGCGTCATTCCGTGCCCACACAGGAGCATCGGTGTTGTCTTGCGCTTTCGCCATCACGGTGTGAGAGCGCTAAGGCTCGTTTTTACTTGTCCTTCGGAGTCTCGCCTTCTGTCGGAGCAGGCGTTACCGGAGGAACGGTTGGTGCCGCAGGAGGAGCGGTTTCAGTCGGAGCGGCAGGTGCCACAGGAGCTGTTTGAGCAGGAGGAACTGGAGTCGTTTCCGCAGGAGGAGCTGGAGTCGGAGTCGGCTCGGCAGCATCGGCGGGAACGTCTGTTGGGGAATCGGAAGGAGTCGGCACTTCGACGGGAAGTTCGTCGCTGAGTGATTTTGGGGCGACAGGAACCTTCGGCGGCTCAGGCTTCACGGCCTCTACCTTGGCGGCGGTCGTTTTGGGGAGAAGCATGCTCTTCTGCTTGTTCTTGTGGCCGATCAGAACGGCAAGCGTGAGGCTCAGGATGAAAAACATTGAGCCCAGATAGACGGTGCCGCGTTGCAAAACGTTCGTTGTGCGGGCACCGAACACTTGGTCCGTCACGCCACCGCCGAATGCAGCCCCCAATCCTTCTTGTTTCGGACGTTGCATCAGGATCAGCAAAGTCATCAAAAGGCAGACGATCACGAAGATCACCAACAGGAGGTTTATGCTAATGGAAAGCCAGTCGATCGCTGCAAAAGTCATGGGCGCGGGACTATGGGCGGCACTTCCTACCTTGTAAAGAGGCGAGTTTCCGGTTTTTTCAGGGCGGAATTACCGGGAAATCCCTCGAAATTACGCGACAAATCCGTCCCGCATGTTTCCTTGCAAACGTGGGCTGCCCGACGACGCTATCGGCCATTCCTCCATGTCTATGAAGTTTTTCCGGGTTTTCATCTGCGTTCTGAGCGTCCTGTTCCCTCTCTCAAATCTCCAAGCGCACCAGGTCCCGAGCGTGGAGCTGGAATTTCAAACTCAGGAAAAACAATGGTGGCTGGTGGGTGAGATGGACATCGCCTACATGCTGCCGGAAACGCGCAACATCCCCGGCGGTCCGCCTCTCAGCCGTGCGGCGGTGATGAAATCCTCGCCCGAGGAATTCGCCCGGATCCGCAAGGAAACTGAGAACACGCTGCGCAAACTCCTGCGCTTCACCTTTGCTGGAAAAGACATCCCGTGGCGTGTCGAGTTTCCGGATTTCAAGAAACAGCCCTTCGCCCTGCCTCCCGAAGACGGCGATATCGCGCTGCTTTCCGTCCGGATCATTTTCGATGCGACACCCGGCGGCGGCGAGCTTCGTGCCCATTGGTCCGGCGAGCAGGAAACCGAATTCATTATTCTGATCGACGAAGGCGACGAGCCGAAAATCATGAGCACGCTCCCCGGTGGAACCGTCCTGCTCATGAACGTCGCCAAAACCGCCGAGGCCCCGCAGCCGGTCAAACAACCTGAGACCGGCGGCTGGGTGCTGTCCGGTTTCCATCACGTCCTCCCCACAGGCTTCGACCACATGCTCTTCATTCTCGGCCTCTTCCTGCTGGTCCCGAAATGGAAATCCCTCGTCGAGCAATCGCTCCTCTTCACGCTGGCGCATTCGTTGACGCTTGCTCTTTCCGTCTACGGCCTCGCGAACGTTTCGATGAATTTCGTCAACATCATGGTCGCCGTCAGTATCGCATGGATTGGCGTGGAAAATTTACTCATCCGCAAAATCAGCAAGCAGCGCTACATTCTCGTCTTCTCGTTCGGCTTGATCCACGGTCTTGGTTTTGCCAGCGGCTTGCGGGAAAAGCTCAGTGGCATTCCCCAGAACAAACTCGCGATGCCGCTGATCGGCTTCAACGTCGGCGTCGAACTCGCCCAGATCACCGTCCTCGTCGCCGCCTTCCTCATCCTTCTGCCATTGAACAAATGGAAAAACGAAGTGCAGACTTACGGCTCCATTTTCGTCGCCATCTGCGGCTTCGCCTGGGTGATCCAGCGGGTGTTTTTTGTTTAGGTCTGAGTTCTCCTCACAGTCCGTTTACCTGCTGCACTTGCAGACGTGCGAAGGTTTTTGGGCCGGAGGGGACGGGGATGGAGACCCAGCCGTTGTTGAGCGGTGGGTTCGGGGTGGTTCGTGAATCGAAGATGACCTGCGACCAGTCGGATAGATCGGGTGAGGCTTTCACCAGCCAGATCAGGGCGGTCTTGGTAGAGTCGTAGGGAATTGGAATTGATAGGTCCCGCCGCTTTTTCCGAGCGCCGGCATCGGAGCGCCTATGTGGCCTGGTTGGAGGCGCGCGCCTCCAACGACGGGGGCAGGATCGACGAGGCTTCGATGGCGGCCTTGCATGGAGGTTGGTATCTGGGCAAAGAGAGTTTTCGGGACAAGTTGCTGGGCCTGATGGACAAGGCGAACCCGGCGAAGTCAGGAACCCGCAAGAAGGCAAGTTACGCGGGAGGGGCCGTCCGCGCGCACAACGAGAACGAGGTGGAACGGATTTTGGGAGTTGTGGGTGCGGCGCTGGATTTGCCTCCGCTGCGGGAGGAGCTGATATTGTTGAAAAAGGGGGATCGGCGCAAAGTGATCTGTGCCGCAGTTGCCAAAGGCAGGACGGCAGTGGGCAACGATTGGCTCGCCGAGCGCCTGGCGATGGGTCATCCTTCCCATCCTTCCCATGTGAGCACTCTGGTCCAACCGATTCGCCGGGATAAAAAGGAACAGAAAATCCTAAAAAAATATGACAGTATTTGAAAAATCTAGGACCGACCCCGTTCATGGAGATCCATCCACATCCAGCGAGGAACCTACTTATGGGGGAACCAAAATTTTTGGAGATGATGAACATACCACGGTTTTTGTCGAAACTTGTCGTGAAGATTACGACTTTGAATTGCGTTCACTACCTCAAATGCAGGATCCTAATACCGAGAAAAATCTCAGAACGAAAATGAAAAATTATATGACGGCGATAACATCTCATGAAATGGGTCATCAACCAGGAAGTGATGAAATGGGCGATGCGGATCATGCTGAAGGTGGTCTCATGAGGGGCGGCGAGCTGAGTGCTGTTAGCTCAGAATATCCTGATAAAGAAGAATTCAGACCAAAGACAATTTTGCGTTTCAGGAAAACATCCAACTGGTCAAAAAAATGAATATTATTTATTTGAGTATGATTTCAATTTTCAGTCTTTCATTATTGGCTGGAAATTGTCGTGCCGTTACTGCCGAACTGAGGGTTTGCCGGGAACTGGAGCTATCTTTAGCTGTAGAATTTATTGATAATAATAAGGACTTACCCAAGTCTTTGGATGAATTTGCGGGAATTTCCATGATGAAAAAAGGGCTAATGGAATCCGATCTATTTCGGGTTAAAATAATCAACTCTTTGGCTCTCGTTCCAGGTGCTCCTGTTATTCAATCTCTGCCGGGAATTCCCCAGGAATATCGAGGGCGTCGTTTGTTTTTGGTGAGTAGGGAAGAGAACGTCACCAAATCTTCAGAAAAGGGTCGCTACGCAATATTAATCAAACCTGAAGAACTGGATTCAAAGCCCGCCCGGACCTATTCATATTTTATACCTGAGGAAGCAGCACAAATTGAAAACATTTAAATCCAAGGACTGATCCCGTCCATATGTTCTTCAATACACTGCTCCAGAGTATGCAAGTTGGATATAACTTTTTGGAAGACTCGGAACTATGAAATCAGCAACTAAAATCAAATCAGTTATTTTGTTCATTGGGATCGCTGTTGGGGTATGGTTTTGGAATTGCCACAAATCTTCATTGCCAACTGCGGTTGCTGGGATTGGGTCACCCACGCACAAAAAATCGGAGACTCCACCATCTCCAAAGGCAGGTGATCAGCCCAAGATTGTTCAGCCTTACGCCCGCACTCCCTTTTTAGGGCTAAAAGATCCTCGTTGCAAAGAATATGAAGCGAGGCGGAAGACCGACCCGGAATGGGAATGGAAAACGCCAATCGAGTTCTTTGGTAAAGTCGTCGATGAGCAAAATAATCCAGTTGCAAATGCAGATATAGAAATTGAATGGAATGGAACCAGTGAGAAATATGGTGGCGATGGAGTTATGAGGAAAAAACTGGCTTCGGATGCGGACGGAGCCTTTGTAATCAATGGGATTACCGGGAAACAATTGGATGTTTTTGTTAAAAAGGAAGGTTTTTACACTCGCCGGTCCATCAACAACGTAACCTACGAGTATGCTGACTTTTGGGAGCCAAAGTTCATCGAACCGGATCGCAATAGTCCTATCGTATTCCATCTGCTGAAACGCCCGATTGCCGAGCCAACCTACCATATTGGTGAGCGAATGTTGCTGCCCCCGCCTTCTTGGGTTACGCACCTTGATCTCTTGAAAAAGCCTGCCGAAACGACCGGCGTTGGCGATGTGACTCTGCGAATCATTCGTCCCCCAAACCCTGGATACAAAGACCCCTTTGATTGGGAGCTTGAGATTGAAGGTAATAATGGTGCTGAATTCGTCGAAAGCGACGAGGAATTCATGCTTCGCGCTCCCGCTGATGGCTATCGAGGCACGATTGCCAAAAGCTATCATCAGGTTCAAAACAATGGGAGCGAGACCATCCGTTTCTATATTCGCAGCAAGACTCGAAAACTCTACGCGGCGGTGTCGTTGGAGGTGACGCCATACTACTTGATAGGAAATGAAGATAAGGCTTGCATCATCATCTCGGCGACAGTGAATCCGAACGACTCACCGAATGTGGAATATGATAAAGAGATGAATATACGCGAGAAATCAAGGAGGTGATCGAACGGTCATGGCTGCCAGTATCAGGTTTTGATAAGCGCGGCTCCTTCCTGATAGATATCACTTGCCTTGCGATCTCTTCGCGGGGTGCCAAACCCTTGGGAAATCTCTAGAAACGGGCGTCACGCATGTCGCCGGTTTCCAGAAACTTCTCATGGAAAGCAAAGGCGGATCGGAACGACTGTGGCGTGTGGCCGCGCTCCGTCAGTCTGAAATACTTCCATAGCAGATCCTGATAGGAGGGGTCGACACAGTGACTGATGATGGCTTCCGCCCGTTCCCTCGGATCCTTTCCTCTGAGGTCCGCCACGCCGTGTTCGGTCACCAAAACCTGTACTGAATGCTCGCTGTGGTCCATGTGCGAACACATCGGCACGAGGGTGGAGATGTTTCCGCCCTTGGCGGTCGAGGGGCAGGTGAAGATGGAAATGTAGGCATTCCGCGTGAAATCACCGGAGCCGCCGATGCCGTTCATCATCTTTTGGCCGAGCACATGGGTGCTGTTCACGTTGCCGAAAATGTCGGCTTCCAGCGCGGTGTTGATTGAAATGATACCGAGACGTCTGACGATTTCCGGATTGTTAGTTATTTCCTGCGGTCTCAGCAGGAGTTTTCCACGGAAGTCATCGAGATTGTTATACATGCTTTGTAGCACGGGATCGGTGAGGGCGAGCGAGACTCCCGAGACAAAGCTGATCCGGTCCTGCCTGACGAGGTCCATGACGGAATCCTGGATGACCTCGGAAAACATCTGGAAACGCGGGATGTCCGGGTGTTCTCCCATCGCGCCGAGCACCGCGTTGGCGACGTTGCCGACGCCGGACTGGATCGGCAAAAATTCAGACGGGATCCGGCCGCACTTGAGTTCAGCGGCAAGAAATCCCGCGACATGCTCACCGATCCTGCGGGTGATATCGTTAGTCGGAGTGAAGGCGCGCACTTCGTCGGGGCGATTGGAATGAACGATGCCGACGATTTTTTTCGGGTCCACCCAGACGCGCTGGGTTCCGATCCGGTCGTCCGCATGCATCAGTGGGATCGGGCGGCGGTGCGGCGGGTTTTTCAGCTCGTAAATATCGTGAAATCCCAACAGCTCCTTTGGATGGTGGGTGTTGAGTTCGATGATGATGCGCTTCGCCTGCGAGAGAAATGTGGGAGAGGCACCGACGCTGGTGGTCAGGAGAATTTTTCCGTCAGAGGAAACATCGGCCGCTTCAATGATCGCCCATTCCATGTCGCCGAGAAATCCATAACGGAGATACTGCGGCAGGAGCGACAGATGCATGTCGAAAAAATGGGTCGTGCCGGCATTGATCTTTTCCCGCAGGTCCTTGTCGGACTGATAGGGCGTGCGGAACTTGATCGCATCGGCCCGGGCGAGTTCTCCGTCGAGAGAGGGACCGGTCGAGGCACCGGTGATGACTCCAATCTGAAACGGCCTGCCGGCGTCATGCTCGACGCGTGCTTTTGCGGCGATGGCCGTGGGAATCACTTTCGCAGAACCGGCGGCGGTGAACCCGCTGAACCCGATGACATCATCGTTCCTAATGAGGGCGGCGGCTTCATCCGCAGTGAGAGTCGGGAATGAGTTTGTCATGGGATTGAAAATAGGATCGCACGGATTCGACGCTTGGCACTGCGGGAAGTCGCCAAGGCTGCGCATATTTTACCCCCTCTGGTTCTTTCGCTCAGGAGAGATCTTCGGCTGCCTGGAGAATCAGCTTCTCAGTGGTTTCCCAATTGATGCAGGCATCGGTGATGCTCTGACCGTGAACCAGTTGATCGAGAGGTTGTGGGAATTTCTGGGATCCGGCGATTAGGTTGCTCTCCAGCATGGCTCCGATCACCGCTGCATCTCCACCGACACGCTGGCGGACAATTTCCTCGAAGACTTCCGGCATGAGATTGTGATCCTTGCGGCAGTTGCCGTGGCTGGCGTCGATCATGATGGCGGGCGGCAGCTTGTGGGCGGTCAGCAGTTCGCGGGTTGCGGCGACACTATGGGCGTCATAATTCGGCCCACCGTCGCCACCGCGAAGGATGATGTGGCAATCGGGATTTCCGGTGGTGGTGACGGCGGAGGCGCGGCCATCGAGAGCCACACCGAGAAACGTCTGCGGCTGGGTGGCGGCCTTGATGGCGTTGATCGCGGGTTCAAGATTTCCGAGCGTGCCGTTTTTGAAGCCGATCGGCATCGAGAGCCCGCTGGCCATCTGGCGGTGGGTTTGGGATTCCGTGGTGCGTGCTCCGATGGCCGACCAACAGATCAGATCCGCGATGTATTGCGGGGTGATCGGGTCGAGCAACTCGGTGGCGGTAGGAATGCCGAGATGAATCATGTCCAACAGGAACCGGCGGGCCAGGTGCAGCCCCTCCTCGATTTTGTTAGTCCCGTCGAGATGCGGATCCATGATCAATCCTTTCCAGCCGACCGTCGTGCGTGGCTTCTCGAAATAAACCCGCATCACCAGCAGCATCGTGTCCTTCACCTTTTCCGCCAGCTCTGCAAAACACTCCGCATATTCGCGGCCTGCGACGACGTTATGGATGGAGCACGGCCCGGCGATGACGAGAAAGCGCGGGTCGTTTCCGAAAACAATGTCCCTGATTTCGCGGCGGCTGCGGGCGATGAAATCGGTGTCCTGCTCGCTGGGCGCAAGGCGCTGGATCAATTCGGCGGGGGCGGGGAGCGCCAGATTCGAGCTGACGTGGATATCGCTGACGGGTTGCATCGGATGTTGGTTAGGCTGGTGTGTTGGTGGTCACGGTTTCCTCTCCGAGCAGAAGTTTTGGATCTTCGTGCCAGGGGATGCCGGCGTTGGTGTTGCACTGGAGGTCCGCAATGACCTGGGCGCCCAGTAGGAGAATGAGTGCGATCGCTTCCAATGTCAGCAGGACGATGATGATGGTGGCCATCGAACCATAAACGACGTTCACCATCGAAACATTGGTATAATAATAGACGAGGACGTGCCGGACCAATTCCCAGAGAACGGTGGCGGTGAATCCGCCGGAGAGCGCGAGTTTGAATGAAATTTTCGCCACTGGCATGATCTTGTAAAACATCGTGAAAAGCAGCACCAGTCCGAGCAGCCCGACCATGTAGATGATCGTGCCGAGGTAACGTTGGAACGTCAGATCAAGCCCAAAGAAGTGGTGTGACGGCGCACTCTGCGCATCGACGATCGCGTTGACCGCCGTGACCATGATCAAACCGCCGGCGACGATGAGGATAAACAGATAGGGCATCAGTGCGGAGACCCAGAATTTCCGCTTCAATGTCGGAAGCGGGCGCTGGAAAATGATGGCGAAGGCGTCTTCGATCACCCGGAAAGCCATCGAGCTGAAAAATAACAGGGTCAGGAGTCCCACCCACCCGACGATGCCACGGGAGCGGAGGAAGGTCAGCAGCACCTCGGTGAGTGTGGTGGCAAATCCCGGAGCGATGAGCGAAACTTCGGACGTCAACGATTCCAACAAAAGCTTCTGCTCGAAAAGGTGGGAGAACAGCACCATCAGCACCGCGCAAAGCGGAATGAGCGAAAGCATCATATTCTGCGCGACGGCGGCGGTGAGGAGCAGGCCGTGATTGCGCAGGAAAAAGTCACGCAGCACCCGGGTAGTGAAGCGGAGCAATTTCGGCAGGCGTTTTTCCATTCGGGTGACTCTGAATCAGATTGCCCGCCTCGGCAAACCCAAAGCCGCTAGTGGGATCAGAGATGCAGCGATTGATCGATCAGATTGAGAAAATCCGTGCGCTCCTCAGGCAATTCGGATGAGGCGATTTCCCGGGCGAACGCCGAGAGCAGGTCGGAATCAATGATGCCGGATTGTTCACCTGCCAGCCATTGGGCGAAAGTGCAAACAAGTGCGGCAAAACGGGCGTCGTCCGAGGGCTCATTATCGCCACTGCGGTTGACGGTGATATTCGTCGCAGGTTCGCCATTCACAGACCATTCGATGGCTCCCAGCTCGCCCGTCGGGGTGGATGGTTCGATCTCGACGGCCAGGGTGGTGGCTGACTTTGCGCCGAGCTTGGTGGGGATTTTTTCGCTAACGGCATTTGGGCCGGGGGCGAAGCCCAGCAAGCGATAGCGGTAAACTGCGGCCGCGTTCGGATGGAAAACGACCTTTGCCTCACAATCGTTCGCCGCATTTCCGCGAATGGAAATGAGAAGCAGGGTGGCGGATGGTTTCCAAGGACAGGCGAGCGTTTCCGTTGCCAGAGTCGCGGCGTGGGTCGTCATGCCCTCGTCGCGATTGTCGGGGTGCCAACCTTGTTTGCTAACACGAGCGATGGCGGTGACGCCGTTCAACCGGATCGGGAAACTGTTGAGAATTTCCTCAAGCCGCACGGTTTCGTGATTCGGTAGCTTGCGTTCGGTGCGGATGGACTGGGTGATTGCGCTCAGATCGGGCTTCCCGGTCAGGATGGGTAAATCCAGCGAAGGTGAGTCGGCGACTGTTACGGATTTTTGAGAATGGGTTAAGAACAGAGGGTGTCGCTGCTCCGGAACGGCTGGGGCCGTGTTGTCCACCACCGCATTTGGAGCGGCTTCCGGTGAGGAAATTTTCGGGGCCACGTCTGGTGCCGAGGTGTTCGCGGATGAGGTCCGTGGAGTCGCAGGAGTGCGCGCGACGAAAAAGACGGCCAGTGCGACGGCGGCTGCGGCGGCGAATGGCACCAGCCAGATTTTCAGAGGTGGCCGGTTGGGTGCGAATGAAACGGGCTGTCCCGAGAAATCCGCCTGGCGCGCGGCCTGGAGGATTTCCGTTCGCTGACTTGCTAGCAGGCTGTCCGGTGCCGGAGTCAGGATGGATGTGAGCGTGTCCCGGATGCTTTCCATTTCCCTCAAGGCTGTCTGGAGCGCTGGATCCGCAGCGATGGCTTTCCCGAGGGCGGCGGCCTCATCCGCTTCCAGTTCTCCGAGGAGATAAGCGGTCAGACGGGGATCTTCAGAGTGAAGTTTCATCGGAGGTCGTCGGGAAGGAGGTCGCGGAGACGCTTGAGGCCGGTGTGGATGAGGAAACCGATGTTGCCGGTGGTGAGGCCGGTGACTTTCTGAATTTCCTGATAACTGAGTCCCTGCTGGAACTTGAGGAGAATGACCTCGCGTTGGTTTGCGGAGAGGCGGTCGAGGAGTCCCATGACGTGGGAGAGCCGCTCCTCCTGCTCGATGTTTTCGTCGGGCTGGAGACCGGGACCGGCGACTTTTTTCCAACGGATGTCATCGAGCGGTTGGATGCGTTTTTCTTTTCGCAGAATATCAAGCGAGCGGTTCCGGCAGACGGTGAAGAGCCAGGATTTGAGATTGGCCTGAACTTTGGCGATGTCCTGTCGGCACAGGCGGATGAAGGTTTCCTGGACCACGTCGCGGGCGCAATCGACGTCCTGGAGAATGCTCGTGGCATAGGCGATGAGCGGAGACTCGAAATCCGCCATCGCCTCCTCGACGAACTTCTCGCGAGTGATTGGCAGGGTGTTGTTTCCATCGCGGGAGTCAGCATTCCCGGGTAAAACGTCCGACACGCCGGTTACATTAGGGAAATTTTCGGCGGATTCCTGCATGTCAGCGGATGAAGTAGCTGAGGTGTTCAAGTTCCAAGGCGAGGTCGACGTTGTTCACTGTCACGTCCGGAGTGACCTCGAGGACGATTGGCGAGAAATTCAGGATGCCTTGGATGCCGGCGGAGACGAGGCGGTTGACCACGGATTGGGCGAACTCGACGGGGACGCAAAGGATGGCCAGTTTGACAGAATGTTCCCCAATGAATGATTCCAGATCTGAATCCGGGAAAACCTGCACGGTCACTCCCCGGGAACGCGCCGCATCCGGATTCGCATCGAACGCGGCGACGACTTCGAAACCTTCCTTTTCGAATCCATGATAACGGAGAAGTGCTGAACCCAGATTTCCCGCGCCCACGAGGATGACGGGCTGGAGATGCTCGCGGCCCAACGTTTCCCGGATGGTGGATGACAGGATGTCCACCGGATAACCGAGCCCGCGCGTGCCGAATTGGCCGAAGTAGGCGAGGTCCTTGCGGAGCTGCGCGGGCTTCACTCCGGCGGCTTTTGCGAGGGTGGTGGAACTGACGGTTTCCACTGCGTTTGCCTTTAGCTTCTGAAGGCAACGGTGATAGATGGAAAGCCGGTAGATCGCCTTTTTGGGGATATCGATCTTGCCGATTTTGTCGGGGGGAGCGTCCACGGGAATGCGGTGCGTGGTGAGGCGATCTGAGGATCAGAGCGCCTCGGGGTTTTGAAGGAGTGCCGATACCCGGTTGAGCAGGACTCCGGCACCACCGCCATCGACGACGCGGTGGTCGAAGGTGAGCAGGAGATCCGCGACGGTGGCGGGGAGGAAAGCTTCGACCTGATTGCTCCAGACGGGCTTTTTCACTCCGGCTCCAATGCCGAGGATGAGTGTTTCGTTCGGCAATGGAATCGGCGTGCCGGTGGTCAGTCCGAAGGTGCCGAAATTCGTCACGGTGGCGATTCCTCCACGGCAGTCGGCCTCTGTCAGGCGACGGCGGCGGGCGCGGTCCACGAGATCGTCGTATTCTGAAATGAGGTCGCGCAGGGATTTTTGATCCACCTTCCGAACGACAGGAACCACGACGCCATCCTCCACCTGCACGGCGACGCCGATATCGAAGGAGCGGGGATGCACCACCTTGTCGCCGATCAGATAACCGGCGGTTGTCGGATTTTCCGTCAGGGCGAGGGCGAATGCACGGAGTAGATAGAGTGTCAGGCCGGGCTTGGGTGAGTGACTGCGGCGATGGTCGAGCACGCGGTCCAAAGTGACGGGCAAGCCGACAGTCGCCAGCGGACGCGTCCAACTGCGGCGCATGGCATCGGCCACGGCGAGGCGCATCGGCGAGGCATGGGTGCTGGGCCAGGCTTCGAGATAATCGAGGAATTGTTCGAGATCTTCCACGGTCACCCGGCCACCCGCCCCGGTGCCGGCGATGGCGGAAATATCAGCCTCGCGGATTCCGAGGTCGTCCATGCGGGCACGCATTCTCGGGGAAATGTAGTGGGCCCCCATCACGCCGGTCGGGACAGGAAGGCCTTTCACCGAAGGAACCACGGCCGGTGCTTCTTCGTAGGCATCGTCATCGAGGGCGAAATGCAGGTTGGCTTCCGCTTGCGGGGAATTGCCCGATTGGCTTGCGGCGATGCGTTTCGTTTCCTGCGATTCCAAAGTATCCACGCCGGTGCGGGCAACTTCTTCCTCGGTCACATCCAGCAGTCCTAGCAGCGTGCCGACGGAGTAGGAAACTCCCTCGACCGCGCGGATTTCCGAAACCACGCCATCACACAGCGTCGTCACTCCCATGACCGCCTTGTTCGTCTCGACCTCGATGATTTCCTGATCGGTCCGCACCGAATCGCCCACCGTGATTCCCAGACGGATGATGGTAGCCTCGGCGATGGATTCGCCGAGTTGGGGCATGAGAATGGGAACAGTAGGCATTTTGGGTAAAAGCTGAAATCTCTAGAATGTAAGCAACTTGCGGAGTGCTTCGCAAATGGATTCGGGCGTCGGGCGGTGCGCTGCCCAGAGCTTCGGATGATAGGGAACCGGCGTGTCCCGTGCATTCAGACGCTGCGGCGGAGCATCCAACAAATGGAAGCCTTCTTCCGAAACCCGTGAAACCACCTCCGCCGTCACGCCACCCCAAGGGAATGCCTCGCCCACGGCGAGCAGTCGTCCGGTCCGGGCGACGGATGCAAGAATCGTATCGAGATCGAGTGGTTTCACCGAGCGCAGATCGACGACCTCGATTTCCCAGCCGTCCTGTTGGAGACGATCCGCCGCGCGAACCGCCTCATGGACCATCGCACTGTAGGCGACGACCGTGGCGTGTTTTCCGGGACGAATGATGCGTGCCTGGCCGATGGGAAGGTGATCGCCGTTGATCGACTTCGCCTTCAGCCATCGGTAGAGAAATTTGTGCTCACAGAAAATAACAGGGTCATCGAGCGCCACGCCGTCGATCAACATGTGATAGGCATCCGAAACCGTCGCCGGTGTCAGGACGACCAGTCCCGGATATTGCGCGTAGATGCCTTCCATGCTCTGGCTGTGGAAGGGACCGGAGCCGGGAGTGCCGCCGGAGGGCAGGCGCACCGTGAGCGGAATCGGCATTCCCGTGCGATAAAAATGGGTGGCCGCTTGGTTGACGATTTGGTTAAAAGCCACCGAGGAGAAATCCGCGAACTGCATTTCCACGATCGGGCGCATGCCTTCGATCGCGGCTCCGACTGCCATGCCGATCATTGCATCTTCGGAAATCGGCGCGTCGAACACGCGGTTGGGAAATTGGTCTGCCAGGCCTTTGGTAGCCTTGAATGCACCGCCGAACGTGGCGATGTCCTGTCCGTAGAGGAAAACGCGCGGATCATCGCGCAGGAGTTTTTCCTGAGCTTCGCGGATGGCGTCGATATAAGTCACACTCACTGGGCTGCGCAGGGCTGGGGGATTGGAAAACGGGTGGAAAGTGCGGTCCAGTCTTCCTGATAGGGGTCGGGCGGATCCTCCTGTTGGGCTTGGGCCACGGCACGCTGCACTTCTTCAGCAAATTGTTCCTGCCAGGCAAAAATTTCATCCACGGTCGCGATTCCATGGTCCACGAGTTGACGCATCGCCACCTCGACGCAATCCCGCCCGTAATGTCCGTTGCGGATTTCCGCAGGAACGTAGGAGCCGTCGTCATGCTCGCCATGTCCTGACAAACGCAACAGCCGGGCGACCACCAATTGGGGTCCGCCTCCCTCACGCGCCCGCCGGACGGCCTCGCCGATCACCGATGCACAGGCTAATAAATCCGTGCCGTCCACCGAAAATCCGCCGATGCCGTAGCCGCGTGCTTTTTCCACCAGATCCGCACAGGCGAACTGGCGGTGATTCGGCGTGGAGTAGGCAAATTGATTGTTTCCCACGATCACCACCATCGGCAGCCGCTCGACCGCCGCCAGATTGAGTCCTTCATGAAATGCCCCGGTCGAAGTCGCGCCATCGCCGATGCAGGTGGCACCCACACGGCCGGTCAGGCTTCCTTGGAGGCGTTTTGCGAAAAGCATTCCTGCGATCACCGGAACCTGGGCGCCGAGGTGCGAAATCATCGCCGGCATCCCGATTTGAGGGCGTCCGCGGTGGATGTTTCCGTCCCGCCCGCGCATCGGCCCGATCGCGGAGCCGAGATAAGTGCGCGTGCAATCGATCAACGGCTCACCAAACGCCGTGCGTCCGGCCTGGTCGCGGATCAGCGGCGCGAAAAAATCCGTGCCTTGGATCAAGGCGGTTCCGAGCGTGGCGCTCACCGCTTCCTGGCCTCGTCCGAGGTAGACACCGCCGACGATTTTCCCTGCTTTATACAGGCTCGAGAGCTTGTTTTCGAGAATCCTGGCCTTGAGCATTGAGTGAAAGACCGACCGCAGAAAATCGCGGTTCATCACCACTCCATCAGCGAAAGGTTGCATATCCAAGTGAGGCACGCCGGGATGCTAAAACGATGCGGGCGAAACCTGCAACCGCTTTCCCGCAATCTCATTCGCCCCGGCGGTTCCAAGCGGCCAAATCCTTGTAAATCAGCCCCTTGCCGCCAAAAAGATCCAGCGCGCTGCCCACCGTGACATCGACCCGGCCCAGCCCGGCATCCTCCACCAGTAACAAGTCCGCCATCGTCGCCGCGCCGCCTGCGTAGGTGATCGGGATTTTTCCCCATTTCCCCAAGTGCGCCACCAGTCCGGCATCGATTCCCCGGCACAGCCCTTCCACATCCGCCGCGTGGATCAGAAATTCGTCACAAAACGGCGCAAGCCGATCGAGAGTGGCGTGATCCACGGAGAGTTCGGTCGGCGTTTGCCAACGGTTCATCGCCACGGTCCAGCCGCCCGGAGTCGCGCGGCAGGAAAGATCGATGACCAGCTTGTCCTTGCCGATTTTTCCCACGAGAGAGCGCAGGGTTTCCTCCAGAAATTTCCCCTCTGCGTCAAACAGCGCCGAAGTCACGATCACGTGGCTCGCCCCGGCATCCAGCCAGTCCGCCGCATTGCTTTCGTTGATCCCGCCGCCGATTTGCAAACCACCCGGCCAAGCCGCCAGCGCTTCCCGCGCGGCGAGGTCATTTCCCGGTCCGAGCTTGATCACATGTCCGCCGCCGAGCTGATCCTCGCGAAACCGCTCCGCAAACCACCCGGACGAATGTTCCGAAACGAAATTCTCCGTCGGCCCGGGTCCATCGTCGCGCAGGCTGCCGCCGACGATTTGTTTCACCTTGCCTTGGTGGAGGTCGATGCACGGGCGGAATTTGGTCATGATGGTGTTGGGAGTGGGTTCGCGATCCGCAGATGTCCGATCATGCGATCACGTTGAGATCCTCGCTGTAGAGGATGGGTGCTCCGGACACAAGTGCTGTGGCGACGACGAGACTGTCGTGGAAACAGTATTGGGTTTCCCGCTGAATTTGCAGGGCTTTCTGATAAATCGATCCCATGGGCATCACCTTGCAATGATGTTTTTCATGACGCGAAGATAGTGTGCACTGGATTTGTGGTCAATACGTGGGTTTCCGACCATTTACCTTTCCTCGAAGGTGATAGAACCGCACCCTTGGCCAACACTTAGCCCACTTGTTTTCAACGCTCCTTTTGCACGAGCCCGCGCAGCATGGCGGTCACCTCGTCCCGGGCCAGCGCTCCAGCGGCGACTTCCAGAGTCAGTTTTTCCCAAGCATCGGTATCAAGCTCCTCGTTATCCAGCAGGCCGTTTTCGCTCAGGAACACCAGGCAAGTTGCCAGTGCGACACGTTTGTTGCCGTCCACAAATGCGTGATTGCTACACAAATAGTAGAAATAAGCCGCTGCGATTTCGATAGGTTCCGAAATCCTCGGGGCACCCATCATGGTCGCCTGTGGAGTTGCCACGGCGGATTCCAGTAGTTCGCGGGAACGCAGGCCGGAGCTGCCGCCGTGAGCGCTGAGAATTTCCGAATGGATTGCAAGTACGGCCTCAATGGTCGGGTGTTTCAGGGCAACGCTCATGACAAGCGCCGGAAGAGTTCGCTATTCTTCCTGATGAGGCGTTTTGCCGTTTCGGCTGCTTTTTCCGCATCAATCACCGCCGGTTCCATCGGAGCAATGGTGATGGTGCCGCCGGCATGAACTTCCACGTTCACCTCGTCGCCCACTTTCAGACGGGCGAGTTGGAGCAGGGCGGAATCAAAGATGATGCCTTGGGAATTGCCGATCTTGCTGATGGTCTTGATCATGCGTAAAACTATGTATTACTCGCGGAAATTTGTCAACTCGAGGAACGCCTACGGTCGGCGTAGGTTGCATCAGCCTTTCTTGCGCCCTTCTTTCGGCTTTTTGCCGCTAAAGAACTCCCGGAAAACGAAGACTTTCTCCAGTGTTGTCAGAGCAGGCCGTGGTTGGGTTGCCGGGTCCGGGCAGCGAGCAGTTTATCCACGTATTTCGCCAGCATGTCCACTTCCAGGTTCATCGCTTGGCCGATGCGGGCCGCACGGAGATGCGTGTGGTCCCAAGTGTGTGGAGTAATCCAGAAAACCGCGCCGTCTGCGGTGAGTTCAGCGATGGTTAGGGAAATGCCATCGAGCGTGAGGGAGCCTTTGTCGATGCAAAGGCGGTGGATTTCCGGATGCAGGGCGACGCCGACGATGTGGTCCTGGCCGCTCTCTTCCAACCGCGTGACGGTGCCGGTGCCATCAACATGACCTTGCACGAAATGACCGCCGAAGCGATCACCCACCATCATCGCGCGTTCGAGATTCACCATGGAACCTTCCGCGAGCCCGCCGAGCGAGGTGACTTTCAGTGTCTGGGCTAGCAAGTCGAACGAAGTTCCGTTGCTGGCGAGATCCGCCACGGTGAGGCAGCAGCCGTTGATGGCGACGGAATCGCCAAGGGCGAGTTCGCTTGCGAATGGCAGATCAAGAGTGAGCCGCGCCTGCTCGCCTTTGGATTCAAGGGCGAGAACGGTTCCAGTGGCTTCGACGAGTCCGGTGAACATGGTTTAATGTTGGGGAATGGTTTGTTCGATGGCGGGTGTTTGCACCGGGGTTTCCTTCGCCGTGCCGTTCGGAAGGATGATGAAACAGGCGTAAACGATGAGGGTCGGGACCAGTGCTCCCAGCAGGAGTCCGAGCGGCGAAATGCCGTCTTTGAAAAATCGCGAGAGGATGCTCTGCCCCGCAGGATTTGGCGCGTTTGCGATCACCGTCAGACCGCCGCCCGTCACGGCTCCGGCGACGACCGCGTGTTTGGCTGCCAGCGAAAGCCCTCCCACCTGCGACGCGAGGTAGGTGATGGCGGCGTTGTCGTTGAACGCGGTGAGCAACGTCGAGCCGAACATCAGCGCTTGGTTGGGCAGCGCCATGATTACAGGGGAAATCCACCAGCCCTGACAACCGCCATGGATCACCAGACCTGCGAGGAAGAAGCCGACGAGCAGGGGACTCTTTAGTGAAATCGGATTCTGGTGATGGCCCGTGGCGTTTGAGAACGCCATGAAAAACAGGAACCCGCCGATGAACAGGACCGGGTAATGCGCGGTGTAAACCGTCCATCCAAGGAACGCGAGATGGACCAGTGTTACCCAAAGCGGAATCGAAGTTTCCCGCTCATTCCAGACGGTTTTTTCAATCAAGCCATCCTCGCATCCATCCGCCCTGTCGGAAATTTTGAAAAGCGCCTTGCGGAAAAAAATGAAGTAAAGTCCGCACGATAGAAGAATCCCGATGATCGCTTTCCAACCGAAATGCTCCAGCATGAACAGCGTGCCCCATCCCCATTTCCCCGCCACCATCAGCACCGGCGGCGCGGCGAAATGCGTGAGCGTGCCGCCCACCGAGATGTTCACAAACAGCAGGCCGAGGGTGCCGTAAGCCAGCATCGGCGGCGGGTTGAATCGATAGAAACGTTTCGCCAACAACAGCGCACCGATCGTCATTGCGGCTGGTTCGGTGATGAATGAGCCGAGCACTGGAGCGATGATCAAAACGCTCAGCCACCACGCGGCAGGCGTGCCTTTTCCCATCGCCGCCGCCTTCGACATCAGGATTTCCGAAAACCGCAGCACCGGCCGGCTCGCCGCGATCGCCATGATCACGAACACAAACAGCGGCTCCGTGAAAACCCGGTCCTTCGCGATATATAAAATGAAATCATGCCACGAGTGATAGTAAACCGCCGCGCCTGCCAGAGCGATCGCCCACATGCCAAACACTGCTTCCACTTCGCCGAGATAGTGCAACGCCGTCGCTGAAAACGAAACCTCCGCCACTCCGTCCGGATGCAGATCGTCCCGCACGCCGCGACGTATCAGCTCTTCCTCGTGTTTGTCTTCGATTTTGTGGGATAGCTTCGTGAAAGTGCTCGCCGCGAAAGTGTGGAGAATCGCCAGTAGAAAGATCACCGAAGCTGCGACGTTGAACGGATCCGCCTTTGCCCGGGCTTTCAATGTTTCCACGATCCCGCCATCCGTTTGCGGGTAGGTTTCGAGCGGTTTCGGAAACTTTGCGTATTGCGTGCTCCCATCCGCCAGCCTCGGATAGGCTGGCCGATCATGCGAATCCGCCGCCGCCCACGACGCCGACGGGAGCAGGAAAACCAAAGCGGCGAGCAGGCAGAGAAGAGACTTCATGGCGGAAACGACCCCGAATTCTTAGAGGCCTCTTCGTTCGTAGTCCAATCCTTTAGGGTGTCTTCTATGCGTTCCGAAGACACCCTGAGGGGTTGGACTACATACAAGAGTTCCGCTTCATTCGCCAAGCTGCTGGACTTTAGAACCGGATGGGGGCTATCCACGCCGTGATGAAACCGCTCAATCGACTCGCTGGCATGTCCTGGTTGCTGCTGCCGGTCGTGGTCTGCTTGGCGTTGCTATTGTGGTCGGTCCCATCGCTGCTGATCGCGAAAAAAGTGATCGGACTTCTGATTCTTCCGTCCGGTCTGGTGTGGCTGGGACTGATGGCCATGGTCGGCTGGCCGGGATTGAATCGCTGGGGCCGTCGTTTCGCCGCAGTAGTTCTGGTCATTTACACCGTGGCCGGGAATTCGTGGACCGGTGGCTGGTTGCTGCGAAAACTGGAATCGCCCTACGCCGCAATGGCGCATCCTACGGAACCCTTCGATGCCATCTGCGTGCTAGGCGGCGGATCCTCGGCCACGCCCGATGGCGATGCTCAACTCGGTCCGGCAGGGGATCGGCTCATCGTCCCCGCCCGTTTGTTTCTATCCGGGAAAGCCAAACACCTCGTCGCCAGCGGCCTCAGTGTCACCGATATCAGCGGCAGCCGATCGCTCGCAGACGACACCGCCACCGTCTGGCGCGACCTGGGAATTCCGGAAACTACGATTACCCGTCTATCAACGCCACGCACCACTTCCGAGGAAATCCGGGCCTACAAGGAAACCATCGCCGCGAATTCATGGAAGCGTGTCGGTGTTTGTTCATCCGCTTGGCATCTTCGACGGGTGGGAAAAATCTGTCAGAAAGAGGGTCTCGAAATGATCCCTGTTCCGTCCGATTTTCTATCATCTCCACTGCCGTGGACGCCGATGTATGCCGTGCCCCAGGCGCGCGGATTTCAAAACGTGCAGAAGGCTCTTTGGGAATACCTCGGCAGCTTCAGCGGCAGTTGAGTTTCACAGCGGTTCCGTAGGCCAACACTTCGGTCGAGCCTTGCATGAACTCGGTCGCATCATAGCGGAAAGCGATCACCGCATCGGCTCCCACGTCTTTTGCGTGCTCTAACATGATTTGATAGGCATGGGCCCGGGCCTCCTCACAAACGGCGGCGAACTCAGGAATGTTGCCGCCACCAATGGAACGTAGCCCTCCGACAATACCCCGCCCGATGCCGGTGGCCCGGACAATGATTCCGCGGACGATTCCCAGATAGCCGACGATGTCATGTCCAGCGACGTCGTTTCCCGAAGTAACAATGATGAGTGGTGGCGGGGTCATGGATTCGAACCTTAGCTTCTGCGAGAAAAGGCTCCAGCCATTTTTCCCAGGATCGATAGAAGGAGCAGATGAGACTGTGATCGCGCTGTTGCTCTCCGTTCGTAGTCCAACCCATACAAGGGTTGGACCACATACAAGATTTCACATTGGATCAAGGAAGGGCGATGTCTGATTCCCGGTCCATGAAGTGACAATGAGGTGAGGGTAACCGCATTTCATTGGCATCTCATGGGCATGGCGGACAGATTGCGCCGCTCCTTGGGGTGCTGTTGCCTCTTCGTTCCTGGTGATTTCGAGCAGCCTAGAGCACATGCGGCTCCAGCCATTTTTCACGTCGGAACCACGTTTCCTGGCGCTTGGCGTATTGGCGGGTGGCGGCGTTGATGAGTTCCTCGCAGGTGGAGCGGTCGATTTCGCCGTTGAGGAGCGCCCGGACTTCGCGGAAGCCGATGGCTTTCTCGCAGTTGTTGGAAATTTCTGCCAGTGCGGCGACTTCCTCCAGCGCGCCGCCATCGAGCATGCCACGGGTGCGGAGGGCGATGCGGGCGTGGAGATCGGCGCGTGTGCGCTGGATGACGAAGCCGCGGAGTTGTGATGAAATTTCGGCGGTCTGTTTTTCCCAACCGTCGCGGAGGTCCGAGGCTTTCTGACCGCTGAGAAGGCAGATTTCCAAAGCACGCGAAACGAAGCGGCGGTTTTGGAGTGCGGTGCGCGAGGCTTCGACCGGATCGAGTTTTGTCAGTTGTGCGACGAGATCTTCGAGCGGGCGTTCGTCCATTTCAGCCCGCAGAGCGGCATCGCCGGTGGGAAGTGGGGCTGCGCCGTGGGTGAGAAATTTCAGATAGAGACCGGAGCCGCCGGTGATGATCGGGGTTTTGCCGCGCGATTGGATTTCTGCGATGACGGGTTTTACGAGCTTTACATAAAGCTGCGCGTCAGCGGATTCGGTGGGGTCCAAAACGCCGTAAAGATGATGGGGGACGTGGGCCTGCTCTTCCGCCGATGGGGCGGCGCTGACGATTTCCAATCCTCGATAGAGTTGGAATGCATCGGCGTTGACGATCTCGCCGTGGTGCTTGAGGGCGAGTTCGATGGCGAGGCTGCTTTTTCCTGAGGCCGTGGGGCCGCAGACGTAATAAGGAGTGACGACACTCCTGTCGTCACAAGCCCTGGCGGGGACAAGAGTGTCCCCGCTCCTTATCGGATCGCCAGTGCCCGTTCGCTCTCCCATAATGTGAATGTTCCTTTCCTCAACTTTGCCGGATTCCTTCGAATGTAACGAACTGCATTCGCGAAATGGCTCGCATCCCGGATCAAGGTGTCCCGATAATTCTTCTGCCAGATACTGCCGCCGCCGATTCTCCGGGCGGAGATGCCTTTCCAAGATTGCATCAGTTTCTCCAAAGGCGCGAGAGGCGTAAACAAAAGATGAATGTGATTCGGCATGATCACCCAAATGTGATGGATGGCTTTTTTCTCAGGATCGTGCGTCAGGATTTGATCGAGGAACTCACGCTTTGCCGGATCATTGAAAAGGCAAGCTCTGTAACCTTCATCCAGCCAGGTCTCCAATCTCCAGGTGAACTTGCGATGATACTCCTGCTCGATTTCATAGGTCCAAGGCTCGGGATGTTGGGTCTTCCAAACAGTGAGTTCTTCTTTCCACTGCCGGAGTTTGGTCCTTGGCATGGAGTCGGCGAGTCGAAAGGTGACGAACTGGATGACCTCGTCCTGTTGCCAGTGGGGGAGGTTGGCTCCGTGTTTCAGGATATCGCCTTTGGGATTGTAGAACTCGGACATAAGGAGTGACGACACTCCTGCCGTCGCTGGGGTTTAGGGTTGTGGGGACAGGAGTGTCCCCACTCCTTATCTCAGAACGGGAATTTGCCGCCGCCGAGGCCTTTCATCATGTCTTTCATGCCGCCTGCGCCGCCCATTTGTTTCATCATGGCGCCCATCTTGGAGGGGGATCTCATCATCTTTCGCATCTCGCCGAATTGTTTGATGAGTTGATTCACTTCCATGATGGTGGTGCCGGAACCGGCGGCGATGCGCTGGCGGCGCGAGCCTTTGATGATTTCCGGGCGGGTGCGTTCGAGCATCGTCATGGAAAGGACGATGGCTTCGGTGCGTTTGATCTTCTTGGTGTCGAAGGCTCCTGCGGGGAGCTGTTTCTTGATCTTGCTGAAACCGGGCATCAGGCCTAGCAGACCTTCGAGCGGGCCGAGGTTCTGGATCATTTTCATCTGATCGAGGAAGTCGGTGAAATCGAATTTGCCTTCCTGCATGCGCTTCATCGAGCGCATGGCGTCGGCTTCGTTCACCTTGTCGGCGACTTGCTCGACCATGCCGACGATGTCGCCCATGCCGAGGATGCGGTCGGCCATGCGACCGGGGTGGAACTCGAAAAGCTGGTCCAGCTTCTCGCCCTCGCCGGCGTATTTGATCGGCTTGCCGGTGACCTCGCGCATGGAGAGCGCCGCGCCGCCGCGGGCATCGCCATCAAGTTTTGTCAGGATGATGCCGGTGATGCCGACGGCATCGTCAAAGTGGGTGGCGACGGAG